>NZ_JBQTHF010000048.1:0-21903 GCF_052390155.1 Actinokineospora sp.
GGTGGGCGCGGCGGAGCCGGCCGAGTGGGCCAGCAGACACTGCGCCGCCAGTTTTATTAAACGCCTGTGGCCCCCCGGGAGTCCGCCGGTCTCGCCCTTGGTGGGGCGAGACCGGCTCACTGTAGTGGCGGCTTTCACCGGGTAGATCACGGCAGATTGGTCGTGCAGCCACGTCGGCCCTTGACCTGCGCCCCGCCCTCCGGGTTGCCCCCGCCTGGCACACTCACCGCCGTGACGAAACGAGGGCTCGTGCTCGCGGGCGGCGGGCTGGCGGGCATCGCGTGGGAGACCGGCGTTCTGCGGGGCATCGCCGACGAGTCGCCCGCGACGGCGAGAGCGCTGCTGGACTCCGACTTGCTCGTCGGCACGTCGGCCGGGTCGGCGGTGGCAGCCCAGCTCGCCAGTGGGTTGGAGCTGGCGGCCCTGTTCGACAGGCAGATCGCACCGTCGTCGACCGAGATCAACCCGAACGTCGGCATCGACGAGATCACCGCGCTGTTCATCACCGCGATGACGCGGCCCAACACCACGAAGGCCGACAAGCTGCGGAAGATCGGCGCGATCGCGCTCTCGACACAGACGGTGTCGGAGGCGGTGCGGCGCGAGGTGATCGCACACCGGTTGCCGACGCACGACTGGCCGGACCGGGCGCTGCGGATCTCCGCGATCGACACCGCCACCGGCGAACTGGTCGCCTTCGACCGGACATCGGGCGTCGGACTCGTCGACGCCGTCGCCGCCAGCTGCGCCGTGCCGGGCATCTGGCCGCCGGTCACGATCGGCGAGCGCCGATTCATGGATGGCGGTATCGGCAGCGCGGTCAACCTCTCGCTCGCCGACGGCTGCGATGTCGTGGTCGCGCTGATCCCGCAGGGCCGGTCGGCGCCATCGCCGTTCGGTGGTGGCGCGGCAGCGGAAGTCGCGGCGGGTGGCGCGTTCGGTGTGTTCGCCGACGAGGATTCCCTCGCCGCGTTCGGCGCCAATCCGCTCGACCCGGCGTGCCGCGCCCCGTCCGCGCTCGCCGGGCGCGAGCAGGGCAGGCGCGTCGCCGCTGAGGTCGCGAACTTCCTGGCAGGCTGATGCAGCTTGGTCGATGACGCTGTCGCCGAGTCTGCGGGCGTCGGTGCGGCACTGCCCACCGGGGGCGCCAGGTGCCTGCGCATCCAGGTCGGCACGTACCTTTGACGGCGTGAGCATCGCACCGCCGCCAACCGGCACCTTGGGCGACAGTTTCGCCCGTGCGCTCCCGGAGATGGCCCGTCCCTGGCAGGCCGAGCAGGCGCCCGAGCCGCGCCTGCTCGTACTCAACGAGCCGCTGGCCGCGGAGTTGGGCCTCGACAGCGCCTGGCTGCGGAGCCCCGAGGGGCTGCGCCTGCTCGTCGGCAACGAGATCCCCTCGGGTGCCACTCCGGTGGCGCAGGCCTACGCCGGTCACCAGTTCGGGAACTACTCCCCGCGGCTCGGCGACGGTCGCGCTCTCCTGCTCGGTGAGGTCGTCCACGCCGACGGCCACCTGTGCGACCTCCACCTCAAGGGCTCCGGGCGCACGCCGTTCTCCCGGGGCGGCGACGGTCTGGCAGCGGTCGGACCGATGCTGCGCGAGTACGTCGTCAGCGAGGCGATGCACGCTCTCGGTATCCCCACTACCCGCTCCCTGTCCGTGGTGGCGACCGGGCAACCGGTGCGCCGCGACACCCTGTTGCCGGGAGCCGTGCTCGCGCGGGTCGCGCGCAGCCACCTGCGGGTCGGAAGCTTCCAGTACGCCCATGCCACGGGCGACGTCGACCTCCTGCGCAGGCTCGCCGACCACGCCGTCGCCCGGCACCACCCCGACGCCGGGCGCCGCTACCTCGGGCTGTTCGAGGCCGTGGTCGCCGCCCAGGCGTCGCTGGTGGCCCGGTGGATGCTGGTGGGCTTCGTCCACGGGGTCATGAACACCGACAACATGACGATCTCGGGCGAGACCATCGACTACGGGCCCTGCGCGTTCATGGAGGCGGTCGACCCGGCCACCGTGTACAGCTCCATCGACCACGGCGGGCGCTACGCCTACGGCAACCAGCCGCTCGTGGCCGAGTGGAACCTCGCGCGGCTCGCCGAAGCCCTGCTCCCCCTGTTCTCCGACGACCAGGAGCAGGCGATCGCCCTGGCGGTCGAGGCACTCGGCCAGTTCCGCGGGCAGTACGACAGCGCCTGGTCGGCCGGTATGCGGGCCAAACTCGGCCTGCCCGACACCCTCGACAACACGGTGACCACACCGCTGGTCGACGACCTGCTCGCTCTCCTCCAGCGGAACCGCGTCGACCACACGTCGTTCTACCGCCGCCTCGGGGCGGCCGCGCGCGGCGACGCCGAGCCCGCGCGCGAGTTGTTCCCCGACCTCGCGGCGATCGACAACTGGACGACCCGCTGGCGGGCCCTGGGCCCGGACGCCGACGCGATGGCGCGGGTGAACCCCGTGTACGTCCCCCGCAACCACCTTGTCGAAGAGGCCCTCACCGCCGCGACCGAGGGCGACCAGCGCCCGCTCGAACGACTCCTGGACGCGGTGAGCGCCCCCTTCGACGAGCGCCCCGAGCGGGAGCGCTACGCGGCCCCCGCCCCGGACGACTTCGGCGCCGCGTACCGGACCTTCTGCGGAACCTGATTCCCTGCCCCACCGTGACTGCGTCAGCTCACGTCTGCTTGATCCTGGTGCCCTCGATCCACGGCACGGGTTCGGCCAGGAACGGGCTGTCCCCGAGCCGCTTGATGTCGGCGTTGAGGGCGCTGAGGGCCTTGCTCGACGGGCGGGTCAACGCGCTGGCGATGAACCCGGACAGCTCCATGTCGAGCCCGCGCCCGAGCTTGCGCCGGGTGCCGAAGTAGACGGAACGCTTGAGCGCGGAGACCGCGGTTCGCTGCCGACGGGCCATCCTGGCCGCCGTCGCCTGGGTCTGTGCGAGCAGGTGCTCCGGCGCGACCAGCCGGTGGACGAGCCCGAGCCCAAGGGCCTCGCGCGCGTCGATCGGCGCGCCTTCGAGCATGTGCTCCAGGGCGCGGCCGGTGCCGAGCATGCCGGGGAGCCGCTGGGTGCCACCACCGCCGGGGATCTGGCCTGCGAGGATCTCGATCTGGCCCATCCGCACGTACGGGGCGTCGGCGGCGTAGCGCAGGTCGCAGGCGAGCGCGAGCTCCTGGCCGCCGCCCAGCGTCGGCCCGTTGATCGCGGCCAGGTAGACCGCGCCCGAGCGGTTCATCCGCAGGATGGTCCGCTTCCAGCGATAGCCCCAGACGAATCCGCTGCCGACGGGCCCGAGCCGCTCGACCAGTCGGGCCAGCCCGGGAAGCCGCAGGACGGCGTTCTGCATCCGCAGCCCCGGTTCGACCAGGCCCATCGGCATCACCGGGTGCGGCATCGCGGCGAACGCGCCGATCTCGCCAGGGTCGGCGTGGGTGAGGAAGCGCCCCCTGATGCCTCCGGTGAGGACGACGGCGCCGACCGACTGGTCGCGGTCGACGGCCTTGGTCAGCAGGTCGAGCTCGCGAAGGAAGGTGGCGTCCGCCATGTTGACCGGCGGGCTCGTGTAGATCGCGGTCAGGACGCGGTCGTCCTGTTCGAGTCGGATCGTCTTCAGGGGCAGGTCGCGTGCGGCTTTCATCTGGGCATCCTTCGGTTGTCTTGTCGCGATTTCGCGCGCCGGTTGTGATCGCCCCGGCGCGGGTGGGTGGTGTGCGCGGGCGTCAGCCGTCCAATGTGGTGCGTAGGTGGGCCGCGACGGCGGTGAGCGGCGCGAGGTCGCGCCGGGTGCGGGCGAGCAGCAGGGCGCCCTCGACGGCGGCGAGGACGACGGTGGACAGGGTGTCCGCGTCGGGTCTCCCGTGGGCGGTCAGGTGCTCGGTGAGCGTGTGCTGCCAGTCGAAGAAGGCGTCGTTGCAGGCTTGGCGGATCGGTTCGCTGGTGCTCGCCGCGTCCAGCGCGGTCGTGGCGACCGGGCAGCCCTTGGTGAACCCCGATTCGGCCAGGCGCGTGCCGAGCAGGCCGAGGACGCGGGCGATCCCCTCACCCGGCGTCGGCGCGTCGTGCAGCACCTGGGCGAACTCGGTGTCCAGTTCACTGCCCGACAGCGCGATGGCCTGTGCAGCGAGCTCCTCCTTGCCGCCGGGGAAGTGGAAGTACAGCGAGCCCTTGGGTGCCCCGCCCTCGCTGATCACCTGGTTGAGTCCGGTCGCGTGGTAGCCCTGGGTGCTGAACAGCTTCGCGGCGCTGCGCAGGATCCGCTCTCTGCTATTCGATGCCATGACAGCACTCTACCTCTATACAGACTGGTCTACTACTTGACCCTCCGAAGGCCCGACATACGGTAGGGAACGGCGTCGCGGCCCCGTCGCGCAACGGCGAGGTCGGCCGCGAGCGTCTCAAGCCGGGCGATGAGGTCGTCGGCGGCGAGTTGCCTGATGGTGCCGTAGGGATCTTCAAGATTGTCGTACGATCCCTCCCACGCCGGCGGCGCAAGCCCCTCCTCGCACACGAACGGACCACGATGACCACGCCATCGATTCCCCGACCGACGCGGGTGCACGCCTTCGGTGACGACGCGCTCGGCGATCACGACGCGGTCGCGCTGGCCACCATGGTCCGCGACGGAGCGGTCAGCGCCCAGGAACTCGCGGACGCGGCGATCGCCCGGGCCCGCCTGGTGGAGCCGCAGCTCAACGCGATCGTCTGCGAGTCGGACACCCCACGTGTCGCGGCGGACGCGACCGGTGCGCTCTACGGCGTGCCCACGTTCGTCAAGGACAACACCGATGTGCGCGGCCTGCCGACGAACAACGGCAGCGAGGCTTTCGCCGCGCTGCCCGCCAAGCGGGACGGCGCCTACACCACGCAGTACCTGAGCACCGGCATGACCGTGCTGGGCAAGTCCCGGATGCCGGAGTTCGGGTTCAACGCCACGACCGAGTTCATGACCCAGCGGCCGACCCGCAACCCCTGGCACACCGACCACTCGGTCGGGGCCTCCTCGGGCGGCTCGGCCGCGCTCGTCGCCGCGGGCGTCGTCCCCATCGCCCACGCCAACGACGGCGGTGGCTCGATTCGGATCCCGGCGGCCTGCGCGGGACTCGTCGGCCTCAAACCGACCAGGCACCGCCACATCGACGGCGATCAGGCCCGTCGGCTGCCGATCAACATGATCTCCGAAGGGGTCCTCACCCGCAGCGTGCGCGACACGGCGGCCTTCCTCGCCGCCGCCGAGGACCACCAGCGCAACCCCGGTCTCCCGCCGATCGGCCTGGTGCACGGGCCCGCCCAGCGGCGGCTGCGGATCGGCCTCGCGCTCGACCCGCTCAACGGCGCCCTCGACGACCAGACCCGCGCCACGGTCGAACACGCCGCGCGGCTGCTGGAAGAGGCAGGCCACCACGTCGAGCCGATCAGCCTACCGATCACCGAACAGTTCGCGGTGGACTTCCTGCAGTATTGGGCGCTGCTCGCCGAACTCGCGGTGGACACCGGCAAACTCACCTTCAGCCGCTCCTTCGATCGCAAGCGCGTCGACGGTCTCACCCGCGGCCTGCATCGACACCACCGCGCTAACCTGCACCGCACCCCGGGAGCGCTGCGCCGCCTGCGTCGCGTGCCAAGCACGTACGCGAACCTGTTCACCCGCCACGAACTCGTGCTCTCCCCCGTGCTCGCGCACACCACCCCACCCATCGGGCACATCAGCCCGACCGTCGACTTCGCCGACCTCATCGACCGGCTGACCCGCTACGTCGCCTACACCCCGCTGAACAACATCGCGGGCACCCCCGCGATCTCACTGCCACTGGGCACGACACCGGAGGGACTGCCGATCGGCGTGCACCTCAGCGCCGCCCACGGCGACGAACGCACCCTCCTCGAAGTCGCCTACACCCTCGAAGCCGCACACCCCTTCGCCAAGATCCACGCCAAGCTTCCCCTGAACGGCTAGCGGACGAACTGCCCGACGACTGCGGCGGGTGCGATCTGGCACACGGTGCCGCGGATTCGACCACAGCATCGGCATCCCCTCCGACGCCGCGATAGCGAGCGTGCCGTGGGCGGCCGGGCAGCGTACGAGGCAGGAGCCGACCTCGACGCGACGGCGGCGGGCACGCTGTTCGTGCTGCCCCTCATCCCGGCGGACGGCCAGGCCGTCGAGTAGGCCGCGACCCTGACTCAAGCAGGTCTTCGATCCGGCCGGGATCATCGCCCCCGGCCGGTACAACCTGATCTAGTGGTCACGACCACTAGCGCAGTGCGGGCAGGACTTCCTCGGCGAAGGCGCGGACGTCGTCGGGGGTTTCGGGGACGATGTTGAAGCCGGTGAATCCGAGTTCGGTGAACGCGCGGAGTTGGTCCAGCACGTCGGTGGGTGAGCCGGTGACCATGTCGTCGGTTCGGGCCGCGGTCGCGTCGACGTGGACGGCGACGTTGTAGATCGGGCGGACGGCGTCGGCGGGGCGGTTGGCGGTGGCGGCGGCGGTGCGCACCCGGTCGAGCATGTCGGGGATTCGGGCGGGCGGCGCGAAGCCGAGGGAGGGAATCCAGCCGTCGGCGAGTCTGCCGGTGACGGCGAGGGCGCGGGGGCCGAAGGTGCCCAGCCAGACGGGGATCGGCGTCGCAGGCTTTGGTTCGAGGGTGAGGTCGTCGACGGTGTGGATCCTTCCCTGCTGGTTATAGGACGGGTGGGTCCAGGCGCCGCGCAGGATTCGGATGGTTTCGGCGAGGCCGTCGATCTTGTCCCGAGGGGTGAGCGCGGGGCCGCCGAGAGCGCGGATCTCGTCATCGGAGTGGCCCGCGCCGAGGCCGAGAATGAGGCGGCCGCCGGACAGGCGGCTGAGGGATTCGGCGGCCTTCGCGAGCATCGCGGGACGGCGGAACGGTGCGCCGAGCACCCGGGTGGCCACCTTGATCCGGCTGGTGTGCGCGGCGATCCAGGTAAGCAGCGACAACGTCTCGTAGGACGCGTGGGCGCCCACGGGGTGGTCGCTCGCGGACACGAAGTCGTAGCCGAGCGCCTCGGCGGCGATGGCTTCGGCGACGGGATCCTCGTCGGCCGAGGTGGTGATGCCGAGGCCGATGAGCAGGTCGGTCATGAGGTCCTCCGGGTGGTGAGGTGCGGTGTGACGAAGTGGACGAGCGGGCCGATGCCGAGCGCGTAGACGACGGTGCCGACACCGACCGAACCGCCCAGGGCGTAGCCGAGCGCGAACACGCTCAGCTCGATCGCCGTTCGCGCGACCCGGATCGAATAGCCGCGTTGGGCCAGGCCGGTCATCAGGCCGTCACGTGGGCCGGGGCCGAAGTCGGCGCCGATGTAGAGGCCGGTGGCGAAGGCGTTGAGCAGGACACCGGCCACGAGCAACGCGATGCGCGCGGGCAGCGCACCCACGTCGGGCACCACGTCGAGGGTGACGTCCACGGCGAACCCGACCAGCACGACGTTGCTCACCGTGCCGAGCCCTGGGCGTTGCCGCAGGCCGATCCACGCGATCAGCACGAGCGCGCTCACCGCGATCGTCACCAGGCCGATCCGCACGTTCAGGTGCCGGGCGATGCCCTGGTGGAGCACATCCCACGGGCCGAGGCCCAGGTCGGCGCGGACCATCAGCGCGAGGCTCACGCCGAACGCGACCAGGCCGAGGTACAGCCGGACGAGCCGACCGACCAGGGGCATCCGCACCAGGTTTGCTGACATGTCAGCAAACCTAGCACAGGTTGCTGACGTGTCAGCTAGTCTGGGCGCATGGTGCGGTGGCTGGACGCGGAACAGGACCGGGCATGGCGGCAGTACCGCCGGATGCGAACCCTGCTCGACCTGCGGATCACCCGTGATCTCAAGCAGGACTCAGGATTGTCGGACACGGACTACGACGTCCTGTCGACCCTCTCGGAATCACCCGACGACGAGTGGCGGGCCCGAGACCTCGCGGTGCGGCTGATGTGGTCGACCAGCCGCCTGGCCCACCAGGTGGGGCGGATGGAACAGCGCGGCCTGGTCGAGCGCCGCGCCACCGAGGACGACGCCCGCGGCGCCATCGTCGCACTGACCAGCGCGGGCCGGGCCGTCCTGGAGGCTGCGGCACCCGCGCACGTGGAGTCGGTCCGCCGCAACCTGATCGACCTGCTCACGCCCGCCGAGGTCCGCGCGCTCGACCGGATCGCGGCCAGGGTCGTCGACCACCTCGGCCGCTGACGTCGCTGTCAGGACCGCGGACGGCGGGGCGCGGCCTTCTCGGCCTTGACGCGCTCCGCTTCTTTCCTGACCTCGGCCTGGGTGGCGCGTTCCCGCAGCAGCCAGTCGGGGCTGGTCGCCTTCAGCGCGTCGACCTGTTCGGTGGTGAGGGCGTCGGTGATTCCCGCCCGCGTGAGACCGCCGATGGAGATGCGCAGTTTGGCCGCGATGACCTGCCGGGGATGCGGGCCGTTGCGGCGCAGGTCGCGCAGCCACTCGGGCGGGTCGGCCTGCAGCGCGTTCAGCTCGTCGCGCGAGACGTCGCCCGCTTGGAACTCGGCGGGGGTGGCTTCGAGGTACACGCCCAGCTTCTTCGCCGCGGTCGCGGGCTTCATCGTCTGGGGGGTCTTGGGCGTCATGGCGTCCAGGGTATCGGGCGGGTACGCCAACTCCATCACGCCCGGTAACCTGACCTGGTGACAGGCTCGGACGTACCGCCATCGTTCCGACTCGCGTACGTCCCGGGCGTGACACCCGCCAAGTGGGTGCGGACCTGGCACGAGCGGACGCCCGAGGTCCCGCTGACCCTCATCCAGGTGCCCGCCGCCGAGGCCGCCGACCTGGTGCGCCGCCGCGACGCCGACGCGGTCCTGCTGCGGCTGCCGATCGACCGGACGGGCCTGCACGCGATACCCCTCTACACCGAGACGACTGTGGTCGTGGTCCCGAAGGACCACCTCGTGGCCGCGGCCGACGAGGTGTCCGCCGCGGACCTGACCGACGGCGTCGTGCTGCACCCCCTCGACGACACCCTCGACTGGGCGCAACCGCCTGGCAGACAGGCGATCCAGCGTCCCGCCACGACAGGCGACGCCATCGAGTTGGTGGCGGCGGGAGTGGGGCTGCTCGTCGTCCCGCAGTCGCTCGCCCGGCTGCACCACCGCAGGGACCTCACCTACCGACCCCTCTCGGACGCCCCTGAGTCCCGCGTCGCGCTGTCGTGGCTGGCGGACGAGACCACCGATGTGATCGAGCAGTTCATCGGGATCGTCCGCGGCCGGACCGGCAACAGCACTCGGGGACGCGCTCCGGCACAGGGCACGCGTCCCGACGCCGACGTGCGCAAGCCCGCGGCGGGCAAGCCGACCGGCGGGACCCGACGACGTTCCGGTGCACCGCACGGCGGCAAACGCGGAAAACCTCGCCGCCGGTCGTAGCTTCGTCAGCGGGACACCCGGTCGATCGCGTCCAGGCTGCCATAGTCCTCTTCGGACAGCACGAGGTCGGCGGCCGCGAGATTCTTCGCCAGGTGGTGTCGCGATGACGTGCCGGGAATGGGCACCATGACCGGGCTGTGGTGCAGCAGCCAGGCCGGCGCGACCTGGGGCCGGGTGACGCCGAGTCGGTGCGCCACCTCGGCGACGACGTCCGTGGTGGCCGCCGATCGGATGCTCGGCGCGATCGGGAGCCAGGGGATGAACGCGATGCCGCGCTGTTCGCAGTGCCTGAGCAGCGGCTCCGAGCGCCGGTAGGTGAGGTTGTACCGGTTCTGCACGCTGACGATCGGCGTGATCCGCTCCGCCTCGGTCAGCTCGTCGACGCTGACCTCCGACAGGCCGACGTGGCGGACCTTGCCCTCGTCCTGCAGGCACCGAACACGTGCGGCAGGTAGGCCCGGCTATCGGCGGTCGCGGGCCCGTCATCGTGCCGCGATCACGGTCTCCGCCTCACACGTGAGATAGATCAGCCTGTCGACCGCGGAGTCGGCATCCGCCGTCGCGTGATCGAACGCCCGCACCGTGGCATCCACCTCGTTGGCCTTGGCGGTCGCCGCAGCCGCAGCCGCACGCAGTGCCGCGGCCACGCTGTGGGCGCCTGCCGCTTCCGCCGCCGCAGCGTGGCCCAACGCCTTGGCAACCGCGTCGACGGCCCGCTCACCGGCGATCTCGGCGCGCTCGCACGCGGCATCCTCAGCGGCCCATCGGTCCATACCGGCCAGCACGTCCGGGAGATGATCACGCATCGCCCGCACGTGAATCCCGTCCATCTGGATCTCGCAGTTCATCCCGTCAGCCCGGATCGCCAGGCACGCCCATCCCTCCGCCCTGCTGACCCACATCGTGACCGAATCGCCCCGATCCAGGGTCATTGCCAGCGAGTCCACGCTCATCGGGCCACCCCCGCCCCGACCGCGTACACCGACGCCGGGACTTTCCCTACCTGTGTCGCCACGCCCGCTCTCCCTACTCGAATCGCTACCTGGAAGACATACGGAACCCGCCCCGCATGTCGCAACTACTCCCGATCTAGCATGTGTTGCACGGAACACGTTACATCAAAGAGCCGTAACCGGCAAAGTGTCATCCGTACAGGACGAGTAACATCAAGCGTGGATACGCTGGGTGATCCGCACCCGCTACGGTGTGCGACACGACGAAGGGACTACGACGTGCAGGTGACCTTTGGTCCGCAGGTCGCTCGCAGAGTGCTCCGGTACGAACTGGACCGACTGTGCGAGCAGGCTGGGAAGAACCACACGCAGGCAGGCGAACGACTGGGCATGTCGCGCGTCGGGTTCACCCACCTGGTCAGCGGGAGGAACCTCCCGTCACGACCCGCGCTGGAGATTCTGATGGGCTTCTTCGGCCGACCCGATCGGGTGCCCATGATGCTGGAACTGCTGACCGTGGCGAAGCTCAAGCCGGACCAGCAGAGCACAGTGCACCAGGACATCGAGTCCTCGTCGTCCATGAACGACTTCGAGTTGGCCGTCGGGCTGGAGGCGGTTGCCGGTGGCATCGAGGTCTTCGACCCCATGATCGTCAATGGGCTGTTGCAGACCGAGGCGTACGCACGTGAGCTGATCGCCTACCACGCCTCGTCCACGCTCGGCGTGGACGTCGAGGTGAGCGTGGCCCTGCGGATGCGCAGGCAGTCCGCGATCACGCGCGAGGCGAACCCGGCCGAGCTGTGGTGGGTGGCCGAGGAGCAGGCGTTGCGTCGGCCGGTCGGCGACACCGCCGTGACGACCGGCCAACTTGATCACCTGCTGAAGATGACCAGCCTGCCCAATGTCAACGTCCAGATAATCCCTCGGGATGTCGGGGTGCATCCCGCACTCAAAGGCGCGTTCTTCCTGCTCAGGTTTGAGGATGATTGGCGGGTGGCGTACGAGGAGACGCGGCGATCCGCCTACTACTACGACGCACCCGATGCCGTGAAAGACTATGAGAAGGTGATGAACCACCTTCGCCACCTGGCACTCAACCCGAAGCGTTCACGGGCATTGATCGCCAAGCTGAGAAAGGAAATCCAGTGATCGACAACTGGCGCAAGGCCACGCGGAGCGCCGACAACTCGTCGTGTGTGGAGACTGGGTGGGCGGACGACACGGTCGGCTACCGCGACACCAAGCAGGCCGCGCTCCCCACCACCGAGCGGCCCACGCTGTTGTTCGGCAAGGACGCGGCGGGCGCACTCCTGTCCATGATCAAGTCAACCACGCACTGACTCCGCAACCCGAACGCGGCACCCCTGGCCGACCTGGCCGGGGTTCCGCCTACCGGGTCAGCCTGTGAGTGTGCGGGGTGTGCTGCCGAACCGGTCCGCAAGCAGGTCGTCCAGCAGGGCGGGCAGTTCGGCGGGCAGCAGCTTGTCGCGGCACTGCCGCAGTTCGGTGGCTGACCACCACCGGCGTTCGATCAGCCCGACCTTCTCGTTCTCGGTGGGCTGGAGGGCGACCTGCGGCGCGGTGCTGGGGGTGCGGGCGAGAAACACGTGCTCGACGCGGTGGTGGTCGCGGCCCTGGTAGCGGAAGCGGGATTCGCGTACCCACAGCTCGCGCCCGAGGGTGGTGAGGGTGATCCCGGTTTCCTCGGCCACCTCGCGGCGAGCCGCGTCATGGAAGTCTTCGCCGTCGTCCAGGCCGCCGCCAGGCAGTTCCCACCAGTGGTGGCCGGGGTCGGCAGGGTCGAGGGCGTGGATGAGCAGCACGCGGTCGGCGGGATCGAGCAGCAGGACGCGGGCGCCCATGCGCGGGGTGACGGTGCTGGTCGGGCTGGACATCCTGCGGTGGGTCCTCGCGGTCGGCTGACGGGATCCGGCAGTCGGCGACGAGGAGGCCCGTTGCCCTAGAACAAGGTGGGCTCCGGCTCGGCGTGCGTGACCGCCGTGGCAGGGTCCGACGTTAGCAGCGCCGAGGTCGCGGTCAGCGCCAGACACACCGCGAGTCCCGAATGGTCGGTGAGTCGGGCCCCGTCGATGCCCGCTTCCCTGGTCTCGTGGACGTACTCGCACGCGGTTAGCCGCTGCGCCAGGACGCGGGAGCCGTGGGCATGGTCGTAGCGGTAGCCCAGGTCCGCCCGACGGGCCCAACTGTGTTCGACGGCATTGGGGTGCAGGTGCCGGAACAGGTCCACCAGGCCGTGCCGTTCGGTCAGGCCGGTGTAGAAGCCGTACTCGAACGGCGCGAACTGGCCGCGGTGCGTGGGGGTGTGGGTGGGTTCGAGCACGTTGAGGTCACCGAGCAGCAGCAGCGGCGCGTCTGTGGCCGTGCTGTCCAGCGCCTGGTGGAACCGCTGGATCCAGATCGTCTTGCGTTCGGTCTTGACCAGGGTGGCGTCGCGGGAGGGCACGTAGGCGCCCACGACGCGCAACGGCCCGTCGGTGGTGTCGAGGACGACCCCGGCCGCGCGTGCGGGCAGGTAGTCCATCGCCGCGCCGAGCGGATCCGGGGTGCTGGCGAGCTTGCTGACGATCATCACACCGAGCTCGCCGGGCGTATGGTCGGGGAAGGTCACCGCATACCCGGCCGAGGTGAACTCTTCGGCCAGGAACTGGCTGCCCGCGGTGGCCTTGGTCTCGGTCAGCACCAGCACGTCCTCGCCTCGGTCGGCGAGCCACCGAAGCTGGCGGCGGGCGCGGTCCAGCGACGGGGCGCCGACATTGACGGTGATCAGGCTCAAAGACATGCCGGGCTCTTCTCGGTCAGGACGTCCTGGATCAGGGTCACGATTGTGGCGGCGATCGTGGCGGGTGGGTCAGTGGTGGCCTCTACCGTGGCGACCGGCCATCCCTTGTTCTGCAGGTCGACCACAGCGTGGACGTACAGGCCGGTCTCCATGTCGCTGTTGTCCTCGGCGCGTTCGAAGCGGCTGTGCCCGCCGCGGGCCCGTAGTCGAGCGTCGATCACCTGTGGGTCGCCGGTGAGGATGACCGCGAGGTCGGGCCGGTAGGCGCCGTGGTTGAGCTGCCACACCACCTCCGCCGACAGGCCGTCGAGACCTTGCAGCACTAGCGAGGACGCGACGTAGCGGTCGCACACCACCACTGTGCCCTCGCGCAGCGCGGGCACGATCTCGGTGGCGAGTTGGTGGTGGCGGTCGGCGGCGCACAGGCACGCCAGGGCCATACCTCGGTAGGTGTCGGTGCCGTGTCGGGCCAGCTCGCCCAGCGGCGCGAGGGAGGGCTGGGTCGTCGCGTGCACCGCCAGTCCGGCCGCCTTCAGCGTGTCCACGACCAGGCGCACGGCGGTGGACTTGCCCACCCCGCCGGGGCCGTCCACGGTGATCAACGTCCCGGCCAGGCGGCGGGGTTCGTCGAACAGGCCGGTCATGCGGGCATCAGCGGCAGCAGCCGACGCCCTTGGGTGTACGACTTGTCGGTGACCGGGCACTGCTCGGTGTCGATGTCGCCGATCCGGCCGCCGACGGCGACCACCGCTGCCGGACAGCCCTTGCCACACCCGGGGTTCATCGAGCACGACCCGCAGGTAGGGTTCGCGCCGACCTGGTAGCGGTCGTGGAACCGGTAGTCGTCCAGGCGCCGCGCGATGTCCGGGTCGGTGAAGATGTTGCCGACGATGAACTCGGTGTCGGCGTGCTTAGCGGCAGGTGTGCGGGCGGCGAACACCAGATACGGGCACACGGTGACCTCGCCAGAGGTGAACACGTAGATGATCGTCCCGGCCTCGCAGCCGGCCAGCGGCCTGCCCTGCGTGTTGGGGAAGCGGATGTGCGCGATGTCCAACTCCGGGCCGTCGAACGGCGCGGTCAGCTCGAAGATCTCCCGCATGTGCGCGGTCGTCTTCGCCAGCTTCGCCCGCGACTTGACCCCGCGGCCCATGCTGCCCAGCGGGTTGAGCAGCACGTAGCGCGCGCCGTTCTCCTGCGCGAAGGCGCACAGCCGGGCGTACTCCTCGTTCTGCGCCAACGTGTTCGGCGTGCACAGCAGGCCTTGCAGGATCCCGGCCGCGCCGAGCTTCTCCACGGTGGCCACGGTGACGGCGAAGCTGGCCCGGTCACCCCGAAACTTGCCGTGCGAATCAGCCGCGAACCCGTCCAGGGACACATTGCAGTGCACGGCCAGCGCGGCGAGTTCGCGGATCTGGGCGGCGTCCAGCGCGGTGGCGTTAGTGCAGATCCCGACGTCCATGCCCGCGGCGCGGAACGCGCGCACAATGGCCAGGAAGTCGGGGTGGATGCTCGGTTCACCGCCGGTGAGGGTGACCCGCGCGACTCTGGCGGCGGCCAGGCGCGGGATCACCTTCTCGATGACCTCGGCCAGCGGCATCTGCTTGCCGATCCTCGTCGCGGACACGAAGCAGTGGGCGCATCGCAAATTGCAGTCCTCATTGATCTGGACCAGTGCCTTGCGGAACGGCTGCTCGACCGTGGTGCGGAAGTAGCAGGACGTGGCCACCTCGTCGGTGGCGATGCTGCGAGCGGTCACCAGAAGAACCTCCGCTTCCCAGGCGCCACGTTGTCGGACGCCACTGCGGGCGGACCCGGTCGGGCCCACGCGATACTGTTCGATCGAACAGTATCGTGACTTGAGATGTTCGGGCGAACATTTTTGGAACATCTCGGCTGGAATTGCGATCAACGACAACCCCACTGTCCGACCGGACAATTCCATGTCAGGGTGTACGCCACCCAGCCATGGCAGAACGAGGAGGCGTGGTGTTGGACATCGGAGACGACGGCGACACTGCGGAGGTGCTGGCCACACTGCTCGGCTGCCCGCCGGAGATGCTCGACATCAGCCTCGACCAACTGCGCACCCTGGCCGTGGTGCACGCCACCGGCACCGCGCAACGCGCCGCCCGCGCTCTGGGCCGCGAGCAGTCCAGCGTGCAGAAACAGCTCGACCACCTCAACAAGGTCACGGTCCGCCTGGTGGGCGAGGCACTGGTGGTCAAACAGGGCCGCGGCAAGGACTTCCTGTTCTCCACCTCCGGCGAGGAAGTCGTCGCGCTGGCCCGGAAGACCCTGCTGTCCTGGACCGACAGCCTGCACCGCAGCCGCCGCCGGGTCGGCTCCACCGTCACCTTCGGCACCACCGAGTTCACCGTGCAGTTCCTCGGCGCGGTGTGGCCCGCGCTGCGCGAGGACTTCGAGCGTCGCGATGTGCACCTCAACATCAAGCACGTCCGCACCCGCGACCTGTGGCGCATGCTCGACGGCAAGAAGGTTGACCTAGTGTGCGGCAGCTTCGCGGCCGAACCCGGCCGCCCGCCCACACTGGACTACGATTTCCTGGAATGGCACCGTGAACGCGTCGCCCTGCTGACCAACCTCAGTGCCCGCGAACTGCCCGAAACCCCAGTCACCGCCACCAGGTTGCCCGGCCTGCCGCTGCTCGCACCCACCGCCGGACTGCTCGCGCAGTTCCTCATCCGCTGGTACGGGCCCGACTACCGCGGCCTGCTCGACATCATCGCCGACATCGACTCCCTCAACTACGGCCTCAACCTGCTCACCAGCGGCCTGCTGCACGGCTGCCTGCTCACCACCGAACGCGTCGCCAACGCGGCACTCGACGGCCGCCTGCCCGGCCAGGGCTTGCGCAAGATCGACCTCGCCGAGGACTACCGCCCCCGTCTGGAGATCGTCACCGGCATCTTCGCCCGCAAGGGCGAACGTGCCCGCTACGCCGCCGACCACCCGCTCAACCTACTGTGGAACGCCTTCGCCGCGGCGACACCGGCCCGCGCGGTTCTCGCCGTTCTGCCCGGCTGACCAACCGTGCCCAGGCTTCGGCGTCAGTCGCGTTCACGCCAGCCGATGGCGCCATGGTCGAGGTCGGGTCCCAACCGGATCGTCGGGGTCGGGTTCCCAGTCCTGCTCGCTCTGGCCGGTGCAGTAGCCGCGCTCGACCACCTCGTACTGCGCGAAACTACCGAGCCCCCTGCTGGGCTGCAGAAGCGTGCCCAGCCATTGCAACGTTCATGGTCCGCGATCCGCATGGCCGAGAACTGGCTTATGGCGCGGCACAAGCAGCCGGTCGAGCAGGTTGCCGGAGCTGGTGGAGACAACCAGACACTGCTCCAGTAGCGCTGGCTATTCGGTGGTTGCCGCGAACTTGGCGAGTTCGACCCGGTTGGGCAGGCCGGTCTTGGCGATCAGGCTGGACACGTGTTTCTCGACGGTGCGCTGCGACAGGTGCATCGCGCCCGCGATCTCGCGGTTGCCGAGGCGGCCGACGAGCAGCCGGAGCACCTCGTACTCGCGCAGCGTGATGCCCACCGAGCGGAACCGCCACGGGATGTCCGCGAAACCCGTCCGCCGCTGGGCGACCCGATAACCGGTCCGGCGCAGCAGCGCCCGGCAGGCGCCGGCGACCGCGGTGACGCCCAGGCCGTGGAAGTACTCCTCCGCGGCGCGCAGCCACTCGACCGGCGTACCCCAGCCGTCGGCCAGGGCGGCCTCGGCGACGAGCCGGAGGCCGAGGTGGCGGCTCATCGAGTACGGACTGCCGACCAGCAGCGCCTCGTCCACCGCGGCCGCGGCCGCCGCCGGGTCGCCGTCCCTGCCTGTCAACACCGCTCGGGCGAACAGGGCGAACTGCCGGTCCCAGCGCAGTTGCGCCGCGGGCTCCGCCGAGACGGACCGGTACTCGGCCCAGTCCAGCTCCCCTGCCAGTGCCAGCAGCAGCAGGTTCAGTCCCTCCCGCCCGGCCAGCCGGATCGTGGTCGGGTTGCGTCCCTGGGCGAGCAGCGCGGTGGACAGCTCACGGCGCGCCAGGTCGCGGTCCTCCTCCATCAGCGCGCAGAACGTGCGCGCCAGCCCGTGCACCCGCGGCGTCACCTGACTGTGATCGCCCGGCCATTGCCGGAGTTCGGCGAGCGCGCGGTCCATGTCCGTCCGCCGACCCCGGTGCCCGGCCAGCACGGCCCGCAGGACCAGCATGAACTGGGTGATCTCCAGCAGCCGCAGCCGAGTGGTCGCGGCGAGCACCTGGTCGATGAGCGTCTCGGCGGCGGCGAACTCGCCGCGCAGGATCGCCTGCAGGGCGATGTTCACCTCGGCCTGGTACTGCGCGGTCACCGCGCCGATCCGGGACGCCTTGTCCCGCGCCTGTTCGAGCCGGTCGGTGCCCGCGTCGCGCAGGGCGTCGTCCAGGCCGAGCCGGACCAGCGCGTGGATCTCCCAGATCGGCAGGTCGTGGTGCACCGCGATGGACCGGCTCCGCTCCAGGCAGGCGGTCGCCTGGTCCGGGTCGCGCGGACGCAGCAGCGCGCCGAGCAACTGCCACGCCTGGCACGCGACGACCGGCAGCGGCACGTCCTCCGCAACCTTGGCCGCACTGCGCGCGAGGCTCTCGGCCTCGGCCAGTTGGCCCGGTCCCGGCAGGTCCAGGCTGAGGTACGCGCTGACCACGTCGAGCGGCGCGATGTCCTCCGGCGCCGCACCGGGGCCGAGCAGCGCCCGCGCGGCGTGCACCTGGTCGAGGCCGTCGACCGTGCGTCCGTCGAGGTTCGCGACCCAGGCGAGCCGGGCGTGCAGCCGGGCCCGGCGGCGCCGGTCGATCCGGGCACCCACCTGGTCCAGGACGTCGACCGTGGCCAGCGCCCGGTCGATGAGACCTGCCTCGGCCAGCGCGTACAACTGGGTCTCCAGGGCGTCCGCCCTGGCTAGCGGGTCCGGCACGAGCAGTTCCTCGGCCTGGCCGAGCAGCGCCACCGCCGACTGGGCGGCGCCGAGCGCGAGCGCCCGGCGGCCCGCCTCGGCGAAGAGTCGGCCCGCCGCGGCGAGCTGACCGGCGTCGAGCCGCAGTGCCGCGCAGACCTGGCACCACTCGCCGGGCAGGTCCGGGTAGCTGAGTTCGATGGCGTCGGCGACCTGCTGGGCGAGTCCCGCCCGCTCGGCGGGGTCGAGCAGCTCCAGCAGCGCGTCCATGATCAGCGAGTGCCGGAACACGTACCAGTCGGGGGTGTGGTCGTCCGGGGCGACCAGCGGCGCGGCGACCTCGCTGTGTAGATGGTTGAGCAGGTCGCGGTAGGGCAGGCCGGACACCGCCCGGACCACGGCCAGCGGGAACCGGCTGCCGAGCACGGCCGCGATCGACAGCACCTGCCGCGCCTGCCTGCCGAGTGACTCGACCCGCCTGCCGACGCCGCGGACGAACGTCGGCGGCAGCTCCGGGTCGTGATCGCCCGCGGGGTTCGGCAGCCAGGACCCGCTGTCGGCGATGTCGTCGAGCAGTTCCTCCACCAGGAACGGGTTGCCGTTGCTGCCCGCCCAGACCAGATCCACCGCGGGTTCCGGGACCTGCTGCTCGGGCAGGTCGAGGTATGACCCGGCCATCCGGCGCAGGTCCGCCCGGCTGAGCCGGTCCAGTTCGAGCACGGTCGCGGACCCGCGCCTGCCCGCGGCGCGGGCGAGGCCGAGCGCGGCCGACTCCCCGTCGGACCGGATCGCGCCGAGGAACAGCGTGGGCTGGCCCGCGAGATTGTCGATCAGGTAGTCGACCACGGCGAGGGTCTCGGGGTCGGCGTCGTGCAGATCCTCCATGGTGACCAGGCAGCCGTGGCCGCCCGCGGCGAGCGCTGTCACCCGCAGCACCGCCTCGGCCAGGATGACCAGCGACGTCCCGTCCTGCTCCCGCGGCGGCGCGCCCCAGTCCGGGATCAGCCGGGCCAGGATCGGCCGGTACGGGCCGAGCGCGGCGACATCGATCGCGTCGCCGACCCGGACCAGCGACAGCAGCGCCTCGGTCAGCGAGCGGAACGGCACGGTGGGACCGACCGTGCTCCCCCGGCCCCGCAGCAGCCGCATGCCCGCGGCGGACCCGCGCTCACCGGCCGCGCCCGCCAGTCGGGACTTGCCGATGCCGCCCTCGCCGACCAGGAAGATCGCGCCGCCGCGGCCCGCGCGGGCCGACTCCAGCGCGGCACCGATCAGGGCGAGCTCATGGTCTCGCCCCACGATGATCGACAAGCGAGTCCCCACGTGGGGACTGTACCGAGCAGGATGGGCGAATTGTGCTGTCGTTCGGGGGAATCCTGGCGGGCTAGACCTCATCCTCCCAGCAGCACGTCGACCCCGTCGGCCACGCGTTCACCGCGTCCGGGCTGTCGAACACGCCCAACCCGATCGCCGTCGCCACACCCGCGGTGACCACCACGCCCGCGAGGGTGGCCGCGCGCAGGCCGAACGCCGCCGCCGACGGGTTCCACCCGAACCCGGCACGCGGTTCGGCTGTCACCGGCACATCCGCGTCGACCTCCGACGGGTCGAAATCCGGTCGGATCTCCATTGCCCACCTCATCTCTGCGCACATCGCCGACATCGATCGGGCCAACATGGCATATCGGACTTTGACACGCCCAAGTCCCGCTGTCATGCGTAGAAATCACTTACATTCTCGGCCGATCGGCAGGTTGGGCTGCCGTCGAGCCCGACGACCGACCGCGCCGTGCCGTGCCGCCGTACGACACTCCGGTGCCGGATGATCACCCTCCGTCGATCGACTTCGGGCGCGGGCCGCCTGGGCCGGAGGGGCGCGTCGTCCCCCGGGCGGGCGCGCTCGAAATTGGGTGGGTTCCACCCGGTCGTCCGGCGCCCTCGCGGCGATGTCCCCTGCGTCACGGCATCGTGAAGGGAGCGGTCATGCGGTTACCTGGGCGCGATGGGGAACTGGTAGCGATCGGCGAGCTGCCGGCGAGCGACGGGCCGCGGGTGCTGGTGTTCGAGGGCGCGCCGGGGATCGGCAAGACCGCGCTGCTGGACGAGGCCGCGGTCCAGGCCGACGAACGCGGCCAGGTGGTCATGTCCGGCCGGTGCACCCTGTTCGAGCGCGCCCACCCGTTCAGCCTGTTCCTCGACTTCCTCGGCGACGGCGAGCTGTTCGACGAGTTCCGCCCGCCGCAGGGGTGGTCCGAGTGCGTCGACCAGACCCGGTACCGGGCGCTCGGCCGGGCACTGCATGCCGCGCTCGCCTCGGCGGCGGCCGACCGCGGCATGCTCGTCACGCTGGACGACATCCATCTCGCCGACCCGAGTTCGGTGCTGCTGCTCGCCGCGCTGTTGCGCCACAAGCTGCCCGATTCGGTGCGGTTCGTGCTGGCGTTTCGCACCGGCCGGGCGCAGGCCAGGCTCGAATCCGCGCTCGGCGCCCTGTCGCCTGCCCCGCCGCGGCACCGGCTCGGCCCGCTCGACGACGACGCGGTGTGCGGGCTCTACCCGTCCGCGACGCCGCACCGACGCCGCGCGCTGCTGAGCGCGAGCGGCGGAAACCCCGGCTACCTGCACATCCTTGCCGACCTGCCCACCGCGACCGGCGCCAGGCTGGGTTCGGCGTCCGCCCGGCCGGTCGACGTTGGCGCGATGACGCACCGGGCGGCGACCATAGCCGCCGAACTGCGCGGGCTGCCCGCCGAGGCGCGGATGGTCGCCCAGACGGCCGCGGTGCTCGGCGAGAGCGTGCACCCGGACGATCTCGCGGCGGTGCACGGGGCCGCGGTCGCCCCGGCCATCGATCTGTTGGCGGAACTGGACATCCTCGACGGCGGCGGCCTACTGACCTTCCGGCACCCGCTGGTCCGTTCGGTGGCCTACTGGATGGCGGCGCCGCACTGGCGGATCGAGACCCACCGCCGGGCCGCGGACCACCTCCGTGCGGCAGGCGCGAGCGCCGCGGGCTACGCCCGGCACGTGGCCGCGTCCGCCGGGATCGGCGACCACGGCGCGGTTTCCGTGCTGACCGCGGCCGCGCGCACGCTGGCCGACCGGGAACCGGCGGTCGCGGCCGACTGGCTCGCGATCGGCATCAGGATCGAGGGCGAGCGGGTCGACGCCGGCGCGGACCGGGTCGGACGGGCCACGCTGCTGGCGTTGCCCGCGTTGGACGCCACGGACCCGGTGGTCCGGCGGGAGCTGATGGACCGGGCCGCGGCGCTGCTGGCGGGCGCGACCGACGACGAGCTGGTCGCCGCGCTGGGTGCGCTGCCGACGCTGTTGTGGGCCGAGTTCCACGGTGAGCACGGCGATTGGGTCTACCGGCGCGTCGCCGCGCTCGCGGACCGGTACGACTGCCGCCAGATCACCGCGGAGCTGTCGCTGCTGCGGTCGGCGATGGCCATTCGGCGCGGACAGCTCGCCGACGGGATGCGCTACGCCGAGGACGCCGCGGCGTCCGGGACCGCGGCGCAGCGCGCGATGGCCGCGGAGCTGGTCGTGGCGCCGCTGCTGTGGCAGTGCGGCCGGACGCGGGCCCGCGCGGCGCTGGCCGCGGTGCCCGCCGCCCACTCCGACACGTGGTGGTCGCGCGCGGGCACGCACGGCCGCGCCGAGGTGCTGCTCGCGCTCGGCGAGCCGGTCGCCGCCCGCGCGGTGCTGGCGGCGGCGCGGCGCCGCGGCGGCGCACCCGATACGCAGCGACCCGGCAGGCGCGCCGCCGCGGCGCGGGCGGCCCAGGCCACGGGCGACCTTGACGCCGC
>NZ_JBQTHF010000049.1:0-81044 GCF_052390155.1 Actinokineospora sp.
TCACCGGTTTGGGCATTACCGCCGTCGAGCTGATGCCGGTGCACCACCACGCCTACGATCGCCATCTGGTCGAACGGGGCCTGAGCAACTACTGGGGCTACAACACGCTCGCCTACCTGGCGCCGGACCTCCGCTACTCGTCGGCGCGCACCCCGCTCGACTCGGTGCGTGAGTTCAAGATGATGGTCCGGGCCCTGCATGCCGCCGGCCTCGAGGTCATCCTCGACGTGGTCTACAACCACACCGCCGAGGGCAACCAACTCGGGCCGACGCTGTCCATGCGCGGCATCGACAACGAGGCGTACTACCGGCTCGTCGAGGACGACCGGCGCTACTACATGGACTACACCGGCACCGGGAACTCGATGAACGTGCGCAACCCGCACACGTTGCAGCTCATCATGGACTCGCTGCGATACTGGGTCACCGAGATGCGGGTGGACGGGTTCCGGTTCGACCTCGCGGCCACCCTGGCCCGCGAATTCTACGACGTGGACCGGCTTTCCGCGTTCTTCGACATTGTCCAGCAGGACCCGGTGATCAGCCAGGTCAAGCTGATCGCCGAGCCGTGGGACGTCGGCCCGGGCGGCTACCAGGTCGGCAACTTCCCTCCACTGTGGACGGAGTGGAACGGCAAGTACCGCGACACGGTACGCGACTTCTGGCGCGGTGAGCCCGCCACGCTCGGCGAGTTCGCCTCCCGGATCACCGGCTCGTCCGACCTCTACCAGAACGACGGGCGCAGGCCGTTCGCGTCGATCAACTTCGTCACCGCGCACGACGGCTTCACCCTCAACGACCTGGTGTCCTACAACGAGAAGCACAACGAGGCCAACGGCGAGGACAACCGTGACGGAGCGGACGACAACCGCTCGTGGAACTGCGGCGTCGAGGGCCGGACCGACGACGCGGACGTGCTCGCGCTGCGCGCCCGGCAGCGGCGCAACATGATCGCCACCATCCTGCTGTCCCAGGGCGTGCCGATGCTGCTGCACGGCGACGAGTTCGGCCGCACCCAGCAGGGCAACCACACCGCCTACTGCCAGGACACCGAACTGTCCTGGGTGGACTGGTCGCTGGCCGAGGCCAACGCCGAGCTGACCGAGTTCACCGCGGGCGTGGTGGCGCTGCGCCGCGACCACCCGGTGTTCCGGCGCAGGCGGTTCTTCGCGGGCAGGCCCATCCGGCGCGGCGACGAGCTGCGCGACATCGCCTGGTTCACCCCGGCGGGCCAAGAGATGTCCGACGAGGACTGGGAATCCGGCTTCGGCCGGTGCATCGTCACGTTCCTCAACGGCGAGGGCATCCCCGACCTCGACCAGCGCGGCGACCGGGTCACCGACGACTCGTTCCTGCTGTGCTTCAACGCCCACCACGAGGACATCGAGGTCACCGTGCCGGACGGCGACTACGGTGCCGAGTGGACAGTGGTGCTCGACACGGCGACCGGCGAGGTCTCGCAGGCGGCGGGCGCCACGTACTCCGGGAAGGAAATCCTGGCGCTGACCTCGCGCTCGCTGATCGTGCTGCGCCGGACCGGGACCGAGTGATGAGCGCGCCGACGTCCACCTACCGGCTGCAACTGCGGCCGGACTTCGGCTTCGCGCAAGCCGCCGACCAGGCCGACTACCTGGCCGCGCTGGGGGTCGGCGCGCTGTACTCGTCGCCGATCCTGACCCCGACGCCCGGCTCGGCGCACGGCTACGACGTGGTCGACCCGACCAGGGCGAACCCGGAGCTGGGTGGCGAGGACGGCCGGAAGGCTTTGGTGGCACGGCTTCGCGCGGTCGGGCTGGGCCTGGTGGTGGACATCGTGCCCAACCACATGGCGGTCGAGCGGCCCTCGGCGAACCCGTGGTGGTGGGACGTGCTCACGCACGGGCCGGACTCGGCCTTCGCGCGGTACTTCGACATCGAGTCCTTCCCGGTGACGATCCCCGTCCTCGGGTCCGATGAGGACAGTGCGGAACTGGTCGTGCGCGACGGAAAGCTGTGCTACTTCGAGCACGAGTTCCCGCTCGCGCCCGGCACCGGCGACGGCGACCCGCGCGCGGTGCACGAGCGCCAGCACTACCGGCTGATCGACTGGCGCCGAGCGGGCGCCGAGCTGAACTACCGGCGGTTCTTCGACGTCAGCACGCTCGCGGGGGTGCGGGTCGAGGACCCCGAGGTGTTCACGGCCACGCACGCCGAGGTGCTGCGCTGGGTGGCCGACGGCGATGTGCTGGGCCTGCGGGTCGACCACCCGGACGGGCTCGCCGATCCGGGCGGCTACGCGCGCACGCTCGCGGCGCGGGCGGGCTGCTGGATCGTGGTGGAGAAGATCCTGGAGGCGGGCGAGACATTGCCCGCGTCCTGGCCGGTCGCGGGCACCACCGGCTACGACGCGCTGCGCGAGGTGTGCGGGGTGTTCATCGACCCGGCGGGCGCGGCGCCGTTCACCGCGTTGGCCCACTCCCTTGGTGTGCCAACGGATTTCGCGGCCGTGCGGGACGAGTGCAGGCAGCTCGTCACCGGCACCTCGCTGGCCGCCGAGGTGCGCAGGATCGCCGCTCTGATGTCCGATGTGGACACTGAGCAGGCGCAGCGCGCGGTGGCCGAGCTGATGGTGGCCTTCCCGGTGTACCGGTCGTATCTGCCGGAAGGCGAGGCGCACTGGGCGGCGGCGGTGGCCCGGGTTCGCTTGGCGTGGCCCGAACTGGCGGACGCGGTCGACGCGCTCGACCGACAGGTGCTGGCCGACCCGGACGGCGAACTGGCCACCCGCGTCCAGCAGACCTCCGGCATGGTGGTCGCGAAGGGCACCGAGGACACCGCGTTCTACCGCTGCACGCGGTTCGTAGCGCTCAACGAGGTCGGCGGCACCCCCGACCGCTTCGGCGTCGGCGTCGAGGAGTTCCACGCCGCGCAGGCCGCGCGGGCGGCGGACTTTCCGGCGTCGATGACCGCACTGTCCACACACGACACCAAGCGGTCCGAGGATGTGCGCGCCCGGCTGGCCGTGCTGGCCGAGATTCCCGACGAGTTCACCGCCGCGGTACGCCGATGGACCGAGCGCCGCGGCCTGCCCGAACCGACCCTGAACCTGCTGGCCTGGCAGACGATCCTGGGCGCGTGGCCGATCGACGCGGACCGGCTGGCCGACTACCTGGACAAGGCGGCCAAGGAAGCCAAGCTGCGCACCACCTGGGTGGACCGCGACGCGGCGTTCGAGGCGGCGGTGCGCGCGTGGCCCGGCGAGGTGCTGGCCGACGCGGACCTCGCCGCCGAGGTGGCCGCGTTCGCCGCGCGGATCACCCCGCCGGGCTGGTCGAACGCGCTGGGCCAGAAGCTGCTCCAGCTCGCGGGCCCGGGTGTGCCGGATGTGTACCAGGGCACCGAATTGTGGGATCTGTCCCTTGTGGACCCGGACAACCGCAGGCCGGTCGACTTCGCGGCGCGCCGGGCGCTGCTCGCCCGACTCGACCAGGGCTGGCGGCCCCCGGTGGACGAGACCGGGGCGGCGAAGCTGCACGTGGTCCGCACCGTCCTGCGGCTGCGCCGCGACCGGCCCGACCTGTTCACCTGCTACCGTCCCGTGATCGCCACCGGCACCTCGGCCGCGCACGTGGTGGCCTTCGAGCGCACGGACCTGATCGCGGTGGCCACCAGGCTCCCCATTGGACTGTCTACTTGGGACAACACATGGCTGGACCTGCCCGCGGGCCGCTGGACCGACCAGCTCACCGGCCGCACGACCGACGGCTACCTCGCCGACCTGCTCGCGGAGTACCCTGTCGCTCTCCTGCTGCGAGGTGGGCAATGAACCTGGAACAGTTCGCCGTCTGGGCGCCGCACCGGTCCCGGGTGCGCCTGGCCACCGGCTCCCGCCACCACGAGATGACCCGCGACGAGCACGGCTGGTGGCACGTCCGGGTGCCCGGCGCGGGCGCGGGCTCCGACTACGCCTTCCTGCTCGACCAGGACGAGACCCCACTGCCGGACCCGCGGTCGGCCTGGCAGCCCGAAGGCGTGCACGGCCCGTCGCGGCGCTACGAGCACCGCGCGTTCGAATGGACCGACTCGGCGTGGACCGGCCGGGCGCTGGCGGGCAGCGTGCTCTACGAACTGCACATCGGCACGTTCACCGAGGACGGCACGTTCAACGCCGCGATCGACCACCTCGACCACCTGGTCGAACTCGGTGTCGACCTGGTGGAAGTGTTGCCGGTCAACGCGTTCGACGGCACCGCGGGCTGGGGCTACGACGGTGTGCTGTGGGGCGCGGTGCACCAGCCCTACGGCGGTCCGACGGCGTTCAAGCAGTTCGTCGACGCCTGCCACGCGCGCGGCCTCGGCGTCGTGCTCGACGTCGTCTACAACCACCTCGGCCCGTCCGGGGCCTACCTGGACCGGTTCGGGCCGTACTTCGCCGGGAAGAACCAGTGGGGCCCGACGCTCAATCTCGACGGGCCGGACTCCGACGAGGTGCGCCGCTACGTGCTCGACAACGCGCTCGGCTGGTTCCGCGAGTTCCATGTGGACGGTCTGCGGCTCGACGCGGTGCACGCGCTGGTCGACACCCGGGCCACCCACCTGTTGGAGGAACTGGCCGTCGAGGTCGACGTACTGGCGACGGCGCTGGGCAGACCGCTGTCGCTGATCGCCGAGTCCGACCTCAACGACCCCCGACACGTCACCCCGCGCGCGGGCGGCGGCTACGGCCTCGACGCCCAGTGGTGCGACGACGTCCACCACGCCGTCCACGTCGCGCTGACCGGCGAGACTTCGGGCTATTACACCGATTTCGCCGCGCCGGGCGCGCTGGAGACGACGCTGCGCTCGGCGTTCTTCCACGCGGGCACGTGGTCGTCGTTCCGCGCGCGGACGCACGGCAGGCCGGTGGACACCCGAATCGTGCCGGGCCACCGGTTCCTGGCCTACCTGCAGAACCACGACCAGATCGGCAACCGCGCCGCGGGCGACCGGCTCACCGCCACCGTGCCGGTCGCGCGGATGCTGTGCGGGGCGGCGATCGTGCTGTGCTCGCCGTACACCCCGATGCTGTTCATGGGCGAGGAGTGGGCGGCGACCACGCCCTGGCAGTTCTTCGCGTCCTTCCCGGACCCCGACCTCGCCGACGCCGTCCGCACCGGCCGACGCCGCGAGTTCGCCGAACACGGCTGGGGCGAGGCCAATGTGCCCGACCCGATGGACCCGGCCACGGTGCTGCGCTCGGTGCTGCAATGGGGCGAGTTGGCCGATCCCGCCCACCGAGCGGTGTTCGACACCTACCGCGACCTGATCGCCCTGCGCCGCGCCCACCCGGAACTGAGCGACCCCCGCCTGGACCGATTCCTGGTCGAACCGGCCGCGGGCGCGCTGATCCTGCACCGCGGCACGCTCCGGGTGGCGGTGAACCTGAGCGAAAACGAGACGGCCGTTCCTGTCACCGCACGCACCCGACTACTCGCCACCGACGGCGTCCGCTTCGATGACGACACACTTCACTTGCCGCCCAATGCTTTCGCCGTCGTCGGCAGCACGTCGATGAACGCCGTCAAAGTCGCGTTCACCACCGCCTGACTACTCCACCGAACGACGGTACCGAACCTCGCGACGTGGGCCCGGCATGCCGAACCGGCGAATCAGGAAGGTGATCGCGGCACCGATCAGCAGCCACACGATCGCGGCGGTGCCGTAGTTCAGCAGCACGGCGATCTTGGCCGAGTCCGGGGTGAACAACCCGTCGAAACCGAGCGAGATAGCGCCCGAGAATCCCTCCACAAAGGACGCGAACCCGTTGGCCGGGTTGGCGTCGGCCAGCGTCAGGATGATCTGCGCGACCAGTACCACCGCGAACAGCGCGCAGACGAAGGTGATCGCCGAGCACACCATGCGAATGGTGCGCACCCGGCTGGCGTGGCTGTCTTCGACGCGCTCGTGGACGACCTCCTCCCCGGCAGGCGCCACGTACGCGGGGTCGCGGTACGCGGGGTCCTGCCCGGGGATCGCTCTGGTCCGCTGCGGGTCGGGCTCTGGATACGTCATGAATTCATGGTCGCACCACCCGACACCACCCGCTTGACAAGCGGGTCAGGCGGCGGGGTAGCGCTCCTGCAGCCGGTCCAGCGTCGCGCGGATGCCCTTGAGGTTCTTCGCCGGGAACCGCACCAGCTCCAGCAGCACGCCGATGCGCGCGGTGGACCAGTCGAAGGTCTCGGTGACCTCGGTGCGCCCGTCGCCGAGGTCGTGGAGCTGCCAGCGCCAGCGGTGGCCGTAGAAGTGCCGCCACGCGATGAGCCGGTCCTCCTCGAACTCCACCACGGTGTTGCGGATCTTGTACGGCAGGCCCAACTTCATGTCCATGCCGAATCGCGCGCCCAGCTCCAGCCTGCGCGGGCCGGTGCCGCGCGCGGCTCGCACGGTGCCCGAGCCGTCGATCAGCGGGTGTTTGGCCGGGTCGGCCAGCAGCGCGAAGATCTCCGCGGGCGGCGCCGCGACGACCCGGGTGTCCGAGACCTGACGGGATGACATGGCACCACGCTAGTTCAGGTCCGCGGCGGACACCGCCAAGTCGAGATGCGCGGTGTCGTTGAACCGCCGCAGGTGCCAGGCGGGCCCGTCGACGACCACCTGGGAGATCGATCCGTTGTCCGCGCCGAGGAACGCGAACGGCATCGCCGCGCTGGCCAGCGCGAACACCTGCGCGATGACCCCGCCGTGGGTGAACACCGCGACCCGCTGCCCGGGGTGCGCCGCCGCGACCCGCTCCACCCCGGCACGCACGCGGGCGGCGAACCGCTCGGCGGACTCGGCCCCGGGAATGACGTCCCAGCGCTGCTCCCGGCGCATCCGCAGCGCGACCGGGTCGCCCTCGGCGAGCTTGCGGCGGAGCACGCCGCCCTCCCACTCGCCGAGGTGCACCTCGCGCAGGTCGGCCTCCATCCGGGGCGCCAACTCCAGCGCCCTGGCCAGCGGCGCCGCGGTCTGGGCCGTCCGGCGCAGCGTGGTCACATAGACCGCGTCGAGGTGCAGACCGCCGAGCCGGGCCGCGATCCGCTCGGCCTGGTGGCGGCCCTCGGGCGCCAGATCGGGGTCGCCCTGGCCGTCGACCAGCGCGAACGGCACGTCCGGGCGGGCGGGCGCGGACTCGCCGTGCCGGATGAGCAGCAGTTCGGTGGAGCCCGGCGGCGGAGTGAACCGGACCTGGCGGTATTCGGGGGTCGACACGGACCACAGCAGACCGTCCCGCCTGCCGGTTCGTCAACCGGGGTCGGATTAACGGTCGGTATCCCGCACACTGATGCCCGACACCAGGAGGGCACATGTCGATCGGATCCCGGTCCAGCACTGTTGACGACGTCCTGCGCCGCAGTGCGCTGCGCACCCCCGGGCGGGTCGCGTTGCGGTTCGCGGACCGGACATGGACCTATCGCGAACTGGACGACGCCGTCAGCCGCGCCGCAGCAATGTTGCTCGACCTGGGGCTGGCAGCGGGCGACCGGGTCGCCGCCTACGGCAAGAACTCCGACGCGTTCCTGCTGTCGTTCCTGGGCTGCGCGCGGGCCGGGCTGGTGCACGTGCCGGTCAACTACAACCTCACCGGCGAGGAACTCTCCTACCTGCTCACGCAGTCCGGCAGCAAGGTCGTGCTGGCCGACCCGGCGCTGGTCGGGGAGGTGTCCGGGGTCGACGTGGTGCCGCTGCGCGACGCGGACGGGTCACTGCTGGCGCGGTCGAGCGCGGGGCCGGTGCCCGTGATCGAGGTGGCCGTTGCCGACGACGACCTGGTCCAGCTCCTCTACACCTCGGGCACCACGTCGCGGCCGAAGGGCGCGATGATGACCCATCGCGCGCTGGTGCACGAGTACGTGTCCTGCATCGTTGCGCTGGAGTACACCGCCGCCGACGACCCGCTGCATTGCATGCCGCTGTACCACTCGGCGGGGATGCACGTGTTCCTGATGCCGTACCTGGCGGTCGGTGCGACGAACCTGCTCATGGAGGCGCCGGACATCCCCGAGGTGCTGCGGCGCGTCGAGGCCGACCGGGCGGGCGCGCTGTTCCTGGCGCCGACGGTGTGGGTGCCGCTGTCCAACCACCCGGACTTCCCCCAGCGCGACCTGTCCTCGCTGCGCAAGGCGTTCTACGGGGCGTCGATCATGCCGCAGCCGGTGCTGGCTCGGCTACGCGAAGCGTTGCCGGGACTGGGTTTCTACAACTGCTTCGGCCAGTCCGAGATCGGTCCACTCGCGACAGTGCTGGGCCCGGACGAGCACGACAAGCGCCCGGAGTCGTGCGGCCGTACGGCACTGTTCGTGGAGCTGCGGGTGGTGGACGCCGAGGGGAACGACGTCCCGCCGGGCGAACTGGGCGAGGTCGTCTACCGGTCGCCGCAGCTCTGCACGGGCTACTGGGACAAGCCCGAGGAGACCGCCGAAGCCTTCCGCGACGGCTGGTTCCACTCCGGCGATCTGGTCCGCGCCGACGCCGAGGGCTACATCACCGTGGTCGACCGGATCAAGGATGTGATCAACACCGGTGGCGTCCTGGTGGCGTCCCGCGAGGTCGAGGACGCGCTCTACACCCACCCCGCGGTCGCCGAGGCCGCCGTCATCGCGCTGCCCGACCCGCGGTGGATCGAGGCGATCACCGCGGTCGTGGTCACCAAGGCCGAGGTCACCCCCGAGGAGTTGATCGCCCACGTCCGCGGGCAGTTGGCGGGCTTCAAGGTGCCCAAGGCCGTGCACATCGTGGATGACTTGCCGCGCAACGGTTCCGGCAAACTCCTCAAGCGCGTCCTGCGGGATCGGTTGAGCTAGGCCCGGTCAGGAGTTGGCGCATGCTCTCCCGCAGCCCGGCATCGGGCTCGTCGTCGACCGCGTGCCGCAGGGCGGCCTGGACGTCGGGGAGCCACGCGGCGGGACCCCAGCCGGTGAGCGTCTTGACGGCCATGATCCGGTTGCGCACCACCGGACACCGCAGCGACGCCAACACCAGCGGCACGCCCTGGCCGGGGAACTCGCGCAGCCCGGTGACCACGGTGTCCAGCGCCGCGTGCGCCGACCAGCGCGGGCCGAGCCCGGTGACGTCGGCGGGCCCGGTCGACAACTCGGCCAGCGGCGGGGTGTCCTCGGCGAGGCGCAGGATCGCGGGCAGCCGCTCGTCGGTGGCCTGGGCCATCAGGCCGAACCAGCCCGCCTCGGTGCCGCGTACTCGGCGCAACCAGGCGTCGAAGGTATCGATGCCGAGCACGCCCGCGGCGTAGGCGGCAGCGTGGAAGTCCTTGTCGTCAGCGGACTCCAGGCCCGCGGCGACCAGGTTCCTCCACAGTGGACGGGCCAGCAGATCGAGACAACGGCGCACGAGCGCGTCGTGCAGGGCGAGGTCCCAGCCGCGCTGGTAGCGGTGTGCCCAGCCGTCATCGGCGAGAAACCGCTCTACGCGCGCGACGCAGCCGAAGTGGTGCACCGTGTCGGCCCGCCGCTCCAGGTGCCCGACGAGCAGCCGCACGGCGAGCGGGGCGTCGGGGTAGTCGTCGATGTCCTCGGCGGGGCCGCCCTCGATGAGCGCGCTGACGATGTCGCAGGCGGCGGCCAGCAGTTCGCCGTCGATGTCGTCGGCGGCCAACGCGTCGACCAGCCCGCCGACCGTCGCCGCCTGGTGCGCCAGGTACTCGTCCATCACGGAGTTGCGGAAACCGCCGCGCAGCAACCAGTCCCGCACCTGTGGGCTCGCGGTGCGGTCGAACCGCTCGACCACGCCGATGCGGCCCCAGCCCCGCACGCCGCGGGCCAGGCTCAGCAGCACGGGCTCCGCCGCGGGATGGGTGTTCCGAATCGCGACGGCCGCGAAGAGGGTGAACTCCTCGTGTCTACCCACCCGCAGCAGCAACTCGGCGTCGGCGGGCGCGTCACCGAGACCCAGCAGCGCGATCCCGAACTTCACCGGCTCGCGGTGGCGGGCCTCGGTGACCAGGCGGGTGCCCAGCGCGTGCAAGCCGTCGGCGGGCAACCCCGCGGCACGGACACCGCGCAGCACGTCGTCCAGACGCGCCAACACTTCCCCGGCACACAACGCGTCGTAGAGCGCGGCGTACCCGGCGTCGCGGACCGCGGCCTCGACCAGGTCGGGCAGGTCACTCGCGCCGTCGTCGCCGCGCGCCATGTGGTGCCCCAGCGCGCCGTCGCGTGCGCCGGACGCCCAACGCACCCGGTCGTCGGCCGGGTCTTCGTCGGGCAGCGTGTCGCCGCCGGGCAGCAGCCCGCACCCACCGGGATCGAGGTGGGCGACGATGTGGTCGTAGATCGCTGGAGTCACCAACCCATTGTCGCGCGCGCATCCGCAACGAACACCCCGGCCGCGTTTCCGTTGTCGTTGTTCCGATTGCGCGGATAAGGACCAGCCTCAGCGCAGTGTCTTGATCAGGGTCTCGAACTCCAGGTCGTCGCGGAGGGGGAGGCCGAAGCGTTCGTCGCCGTAGTGGAACGGCGAGCGCTGCCCGGTGCGGCGGTAGCCGCGGCGGACGTACCAGGCGATGAGGTCGGCGCGCGCGGTGAGCACCTTCATGTGCAGCTCGGCCAGGCCCCAGTCGTCGCGGATGACGCGTTCGGCTTCGGCGAGGGTGGCGCGACCGATGCCCGCGCCCTGGCCGCCGGGGGTGACGGCGAACAGGCCGAAGTACCCGGTGCCGTCCTCGTCGGCGAGCTGGCAGCAGGCCACCAGCTCCCCGTCCCGCTCGACCGCCAGCAACACGGTCTTGGGCGCGCCGATGATCGCCGCGACACCGTCCGGGTCCGTCCGCTGGCCCGCCAGCAGATCGGCCTCGGTCGTCCACCCGACCCGGCTTGCCTCGCCGCGATAAGCGGACTCGATGAGCGCGACCAACGCGGACACATCGGCGTTGGTCGCCTCGCGAAACGTCAGCATGCCGACGACTCTAGGGCTCAGCCCAGGGTCTGCCACCAGGGCTCCACCGCGGGGGGATCGTCCACGTCGATCCGTTGCCCCGGCCGCGGGATGGCCAGCGGCACGTCGCGGGCCTTGGCCTCGGCCCAGACGCGGTCGGCAGGCTCGGTCCAGCCGTGCAGGGACAGGGTGAACGTGGCCCAGTGCACCGGCACGAGCAGCCCGCCGCGGACGTCGAGGTGGGCGGCGACGCCCTCCTCCGGGGTCATGTGGATGTCGGGCCACCCGTCGCCGTAGGCACCTACCTGGATCAGGGTGGCGTCGAACGGGCCGTGCTCGGCGCCGATCTCGGCGTAGCCGTCGAAGTAGCCGGAATCGCCGGTGTAGAACACTTTGCGCGTCGGCCCGGCGATGACCCACGACGTCCACAGTGTCCCGTCGCGGGTGAACAGCCTGCCGGAGAAGTGCTGCGCGGCCGTGGCCACCAGCCGCACGCCCGCGACCTCGGCGCTCTCCGACCAGTCCAGCTCGATGATCCGGTCGGCGGGCACCTTCCACCGCTCCAGGTGCGCGCCCACGCCGAGCGGCACCACGAACGGCGCCGACTGGGTGCGCACGAGCGTCCGCACGGTCGCCATGTCGAGGTGGTCGTAGTGGTCGTGCGAGATGACGATCGCGTCGACCCGGGGCAGCGCGTCGAGCGGTTGGGGCGGGGCGTGCAGCCTGCGCGGGCCGACCAGTCGGGACGGTGACGCCCGCTCGCTCCACACCGGATCGAACAGCACCCGCGCGCCGTCGATCTCGACCAGCGTGGTGGCGTGGCCGTACCAGGTCAGGTGCAGCCCGTCCGCGGTCGGCGGCGCGGGCACGGCCAGCGGGATCGGGCCTGCGGGCGTGCGGCGCTGCTCACCGAACAGCAGTTGGCGGGCGACGTCGCGGCCGGTGCCGGGCGGCAGGGTCCTGGTGCTCGCGCGGTTGCGGAACGCGCCGTCGCGGAACTGCGGCGAGCGCTGGACGCGGTCGGCGCGGTCGCCGCGCGCCGTGCCGCCCAGCGCGGCGGGCACGTCGCGGACCGCCCACGCCGCCGCGGCGGCCAAGCCCAGGGCGGCGAGGACTCGAATGGGTCTCATGGCTCGATGGTGCCTGCGCGTTTCTGTGGATGTCCTCAGCTAGGGCGCTTTCGTACCCCTTCGATGACCGCCCACCCGCCCGCGACCACCACGACCAGCCCGATGGCGAGCCACAGCCGCGAGCCGGACATGAAGCTGCCGCCGATCACCCCGAACCCCTGCAGGGTCCAGACGCCGCCGATGAGCAGGCCCACCACACCGAGCACGACCAACCACGTCCGCACAGCCACCTCCGTCACGGAAAGCACAAGCATGGGGCCGCGCTGTGGTCACCGCCAACCCGACAGGCGCAGCCGCATGGCCCGCCGGGCGACCAGGCCGGGCCGGGGTGAGCGCACGGACACCTTGCGCAGGTGCGCGGGGTCTACCCGCAGACTCTCCGGCGCCCGGTACTCGTCGTCCGGCGCGTCCGGGTGTTCGGGGGGCGGCAGGTCCAGGATGGCGCGCAGCGCCCAGCGCGCGTGACCCTGGTACGACCACACGACCGTCGCGGCGGCGAAGACGTCCCAGTCGCGGTGCTGCCGGGAGCGGGCCGCGGTGACGTCGTGCGCGTCCTTGATCACCACGTAGTCGACGTGGCTCTCCCAGGCATAGGTGGCCACGATTGCCTCGGGCCGTTCGGCGCCGCCGCACAGGTACACAGTGAAGCCGTCCGCGACCACCGCGCGGAGAAGACCGTCGATCTCACTCAGGTCGGCTGAGCGAGATATCTCGCAGGGCTGGCTCATCGTGTTCACCCGAATGGCCGGTATCATCCACCGCTGAATGTCCACGGGTGATGACAGATTGTGCTCGTGCCCTCTGTGTACCTCACCCGATTGCCGGATGGGGTCACAATCCCGCCACCGACACGAACGGGCCGTTACCAGATTTGTGTCATTCATTTGGGTGTCACCTACTCGTGACCAAACCGCGATCTGGCAACTATGCGTGGATACCCAGGTGAATCGGCCCCCAAGTAGGTGACTAGTCTCGCGACTCATCAACGTCAGCGGCTCGTGGGGAGTCGGGGCTGCGGACAGCTTCGTGCGTCTTCAGATGAGGAGAGTCCCTTGGTCAACACCCGGTCCCGCGACGGCCTTCGGTCCGCCGGGCGCCTGATCGTCACCGCCGCCCTCGCCGCCACCGCGATGGCGGCCTTCGCGGGCACCGCGAGCGCGCACACGCCCAACCTGAAAGCGGAGTGCAAGGCGGGCAAGACCACGCTGTCGGTCGGCCTGGCGAGCTACAACGCCACCAAGGACAACACCGTGAAGGTCACCGACGGGGACAAGGTCCTCGTCGACACCAAGTTCGGCACCGACTTCGCCAAGAAGTGGGAGCTGCCCGCCGACGTCGACTACAAGTTCACCGTCACCGTGACGGCGTGGGACGACCCGAAGGCCGAGAAGGGCTGGTCCTTCGAGGAAGTCCTGCCGGTCAAGGCGTGCGTGACGCCGCCGACCACCACGACCACCACGACCGTGGCGCCGACCACGACCGTGGCACCCACCACGACGCCCCCGGCGACCACAACCACGACCCAGCCGCCGGTCACCACCACCACGGCCGCCGTCGCGGACGACGACGAGCTGGCCGACACCGGCGCCAGCGTCACGCTGCCGCTGGCGCTGGGCGGACTGCTGCTGCTCGGCGGCACCGCCGCGCTGGTCATCGTGCGCCGCCGCAACCGCGCGTAGTCCGACACCGTCCGACACGAGGCCGCCGGGGTCGATCCGATCCCGGCGGCCACGCTGTCTAACGAATCGGCGCCTGCACCGGCCGGCCTATCGCCTCGAACACCAGCAGCGTGTTCACCGAGACGATCTCTGGCCTGCTCAGCAGCCGGGCGATCAGCAGTTGCTGCAGGTGGCCGGTGTCCGGCACGGCGACCTGCACCAGGTAGTCGTCCGGCCCCGAGACGTGCAGCAGCGACACCGTCTCGGGCTGGTCCAGCACGTAGCCCTTGAACGCCTCCACGATCTGCTGGCGGTGCGGGCGCACCCGCACGGACAGCAGCGCGCTGACCGGCCTGCCCAGCGCGGGCAGGCTCACCGCGGCGTGGAAGCCGGTGAGCACGCCGCGCCTGCGCAGTGATCGCACCCGCTCCAGCGCGGTGGACGGCGCGACGCCGACGATCTCGGCCAGGTCCTTGTTCGGCAGTCGCGCGTCCTGCTGCAACTCACGCAGGATCGCCACATCGATCGAATCCAGTTCGGCTGAAAGTGCCATCGTCGGTGTCCACTTCGGTTCGGCCCAGTTCGGCCGAATCTAGCGGTGGGCGTCTTTGATGGCGTACTCCAGGTCGGCCCGCAGGTCGTCCGGGTGCTCCAGGCCCACCGACAGTCGCAGCACCGCCGCGTGCGGCTTGGCCTCGGCCGCGACCGGGCGGTGGGTCAGCGACGCCGGGTGCTGGATCAGCGTGTCGACCCCGCCGAGGGACACCGCGTGGGTGATCAGCCGGACCGCCTCGACGGTGCGCGCCGCGGCCGCGTAGCCGCCCGCGACCGCGACCGCGATCATGGCGCCCGGGCCGGACATCTGCCGCCCGACCAACTCCCCCGCCGGGAAGTGCACGCGCTCGACGTGCGGCAGCCCGGCCAGCCACGCGGCGATCTCGACCGCGCTCGCCTGCTGGGCGAGCACCCGGACCGGCAGCGTCTGCAGGCCGCGGTGCAGCAGGTACGCGGCGAGCGGGTGCAGCAGGCCGCCGGTCACCGCGCGCACCCGGCGCAGCTTCGCGGCCCACTCGGCCGAGCAGGCCACCACGCCGCCCAGCACGTCGCCGTGCCCGCCGAGGTACTTCGTCGCCGAGTGCAGCACCAGGGTCGCGCCGTGCTCGACGGGCCGCTGCAGGACCGGCGTGGCGAAGGTGTTGTCGACGATCACCGGCACGTCGCCCGCCGCCAGGCAGGCCGCCCGCAGGTCGACCAGGTCCAGGGTCGGGTTCGCGGGCGTCTCCACCAGCACCAGCCCGGTGTCGGGCCGCAGCGCGGCGGCGATGCCGTCCGGCTCGGCCCAGGTGACCTCGGTGCCGAGCAGGCCGGTGGCGAGCAGGTGGTCCGAGCCGCCGTAGACCGGCCGCACCGCCACGACGTGCGGCTTGCCCTCGCCGACGGTCGCGATGAGACACGCGGTCAGCGCGGCCATGCCGGAGCCGAACGCCACGGCCTGCTCGGCCCGTTCGAGTTGGGCGAGCGCGTCCTCGAAACGGGCCACGGTCGGATTCCACAGCCGCTGGTAGACCAGGCCGCCGTCCGCGGGCGGGAGGCCGCCGAGCGCCAGCGCCTCGTACGCCGCGCCGCCGGATTCCACACTGGGCACCGGATTCGTCGTCGACAGGTCGATGGGCGGCACGTGCGCGCCCGCGAGGTTGTCGCGGCCCGCGTGCACGGCCAGCGTGGCGAAGCGGCTCATCGCATGCTCCTTTACGTCCGGGTGCGCACAGAATGACCGCCGATTCGCCCCCGCGGACGGCACGCGAAACCGCCGCCGCGAAACCCGGCCCGCGACCGTCACCGATTCGGCGGACGCGGCGCGAACGGGTGCCGCGCCGAACAGGATTCGCCGCCGCCCGGGCGGTCGGTGATGATCGACGCACCAAGTCGTGGAGGCCCCGTGTCGGAAACCTGCGTGTTCTGTCGGATCGCGGCGGGCGAACTGCCCGCGACGGTGGTGCACGATGACGCCCGGTCGATCGCCTTCCTCGACCACCGGCCGCTCTTCCACGGCCACACCCTGCTGGTGCCCAAGATCCACGTGGCCGTGCTGAGCGAGCTGCCAGCGGACCGCGTCGCCGACTTCTTCACCCTCGCCCAGCGACTGGAGCGGGCGGTGGAGGACGGCCTGGCGGCGGACGGGTCGATGATCCTGATCAACAACGTGATCAGCCAGTCGGTGCCGCACCTGCACCTGCACGTGATCCCCCGCCGCCGCAAGGACGGCCTCCGCTTCTGGCTCGGCCCCCGCCACCCCTACGACGCCGAACACCGCGCCGAGGACTACGCCACCCGCATCCGCGCGTCGTTGGCCGATCAGGGCTGATCGCGCCGGTCATGGCCCCGGCGGCCGTTCGGACGAGTGCGCGAATGGGGGCGACGGCCGCGCATTGGTCGATGTGGTCCCCTGACTGGCCCAGGGATGTCACCCTCGGCGGTCGCGGCGTTCGTATGTTCGAGGGAATCCGCTTGGCCGGTCTATAACTCCGCGGCCGCAGGAGGTACCCACCTAGGTGTGGAAACTGCCGCGCCCTGGCGGGCGCCCGCTCTGGTGGCGGGCGCCGCCGTGGGGTTGCCGTTGGTGGTGGGGGGTGTGTTGGGCTGGCCGACTTGGGCGACCGTGGTGGTGTTCGTGCTCTCGGTCGCGGCCGGGGCGCTGGCCGTCAAGCAGATCCTGTTCGTCCGCGAGCAGCGGCAGTTGCGGTCCGAAGCGGTGCGGGAGAACAGAAAGCCCGCACCGCCGAGGCCGCCGCACGATGAGCACGAGGTGCCGGCGATCCCGGTCGACAGCGCGGAGCCGTACTACCGGTTCATCTTGTCCTGCACCGTTTGTTGGACCTCCGACGCCGCGGCGGCGCGGCACGGGAACCCGCGCGGGTTGGCGGTGCACGCGATCCTGGAGCGGGCCCGGCAGATCACGGTGACCGGATCGCCGACGGATTCCCCTGTGGTGCAGGCCAGGCTGGCCGCCGAGCTGGGGACGATGCTGCCCGACCGGTCGGGCAGCATCGTGGCGTGGGCGGAGGGTGTGGCGCTGAGCGTGCCCGAGGAGGACGCCCGGCGGCTGGCGCGGTTGGCCGAGCTGCGCAAGGAAAAGCAGGTGCTGCACCACGAACGCGACCTGGAGCAGACAGCGCGGACGTATCTCGCCGACGATGTGCTCACCGATCCCGGCAGCGCCGTCGTCTGGTGGCTGGCGCGGCATCCTGAGCAGGTGCGGGAAGCGGCGGCGCTGCTGCCCACGTTCGCGCGACTCTCGGCGGCGGTGACCGACACCGAGATCGCGCCCCAGTACGCCGAGCGGCTCGACGCGCCCGCGCCGGAGCGGCCCACGCTCAGTGCGGTGAACGGGGAACGGGTACGGCTCACCGGTCAGGACGGCGAGCGCAGGCAGCTCACCCGGCCAGAGGAGTCCGATTCGGACAGTCCGGCCTGACGGACCGAGTCCGGTCGAGGATCAGTCGAGCAGAACGCCCGGATTGAGCACACCGTGCGGGTCGAGCGCGGCTTTCGCGGCGCGCAGGGCGAGGGCGAACGGGTCCGGGCGTTGGCGGTCGTAGCCGGGGCGGTGGTCGCGGCCCACGGCGTGGTGGTGGGTGATGGTGGCGCGGTGGCGGTGCAGCACCTCGATGGCCGCCGCCTTGATCTCGTCCCACATGGACAGTTCGGCGCCGGGCTTTCCCGGTGCCACAACGGTGAAATACGGCGCCGCGCCATCGGGATACACGTGGGTGAAGCGGCAGTTGAGCAGTCCAGGGACCCCGCACACCTCCCGCACGGCCGCGCCCACCTCCGTCCGCACGGCCTCGACCAGGTCCGGGACACGGTCCCAGGTCGTCGCGGTCTCGAACGTCTCGACGACGCCGCTCATCCTGGCCAGGCCGTCGCGGACGTACGGCATGCGCAGGAAGGCCGCGCGCCACGATTCGACGGCGGCGCCGGAGTTCTCGCGGACTCGGCCGCCGTGCGCGAGCGCCAAGTCCACAGTGGACTTCAGCTGCGCGTCGACCGGGTGGCCCGCGGATTCGAAGCCCAGCACCAGAACGCTGACCGTGCCGTCTCCGGCACCGCTGAACAGCGCCTCGCCCGGGTCGAGCAGGCGGCAGTTCACCGGGTGCAGCCCGGACTGCGCGATGGCACGGACCGCGTCGAGGGCGGCGGCGAAGTCGGTGAAGGTGACGGCGGCGGATGCCTTGTGCGCCGGGCGGTCCTGGACCCGCAGCCACGCCTCGGTGATCACCCCGAGGGTGCCTTCCGAGCCGAGGAACATCCGGTCCGGTGACGGCCCGGCGCCCGAACCCGGCAGCCGCCACGATTCGCTGACGCCCACCGGGGTGACCACGCGCAGCGACTCGACGAAGTCGTCGATGTGCGTGTGCAGGGTGGCGTAGTGGCCACCCGCGCGGGTGGCGAGCCAGCCGCCGACGGTGGAGAACTCGAAGCTCTGCGGGAAATGCCGCAGCGTGTACCCGTGCGGCCGGAGCTGTTCCTCCAGCACCGGCCCGAGCGCGCCCGCCTGGACCCGCGCGGCCCGGCTCACCGGGTCGACCTCCAGGACGCGGTCGAGCGCGGTCAGGTCGAGCGACACCGACGGCCGGTCACCGCGGTACTCGACGCCGCCGACGACGGAACTGCCGCCGCCGTAAGGAATCACGGCAACTCCGGCGTCGCCCGCCCAGTCGAGCACGGCCGCGACGTCGGCCTCGGACAGTGGCCGGGCGACCAGATCGGGCGCCGCCCGCAGGTCGCCCGCCAGCGCGCGCACGACGTCGCGATACGCCTTGCCGTACGTGTGCGCGGCACGGTCGTGCGGCGTGTCGGAGAACCGGTCGGCCAGCGCCGCGGGCGGGCGCACCCGGACCGGCGGCAGCACCAGGTCGGCGGGCGCTGGCACGGGCCGCGGGCGGTCGGCCAAACCGGGCAGCAGCGCGCCGAAACCGGCGCACTCGTCGTCGGGCAGCGCCTGCTCGACGTGCCCCCACCCCCACCACGACCGGGTCAGCGGATCGTCGGCCACGGCAACCTCCTAGCGACTCGCCGGTAAGTTACCGCGAGCGCGCGCGGGCCCCGGAGCCGGTCGTGACACCGGCGCCGAGGCCCGCCGTCCTCACCGTGCGAGGGCGCGGACCGCGATGTCCCGGCCGCGGTGCGGTGAGGCGGACGGCCGTCCCCGCGGTCGACCCTGCGCGACCTGAGGCACCGTCGAAGATCATGGTCCCGGTCCCCGAGTCCCGAGGCAACGGCATCGGGTTCCTTAACCGTTAACGGCGCGGCCGGATCAGCACACCGCGACGTCGACAGTCCACCCCCACCGGAAGCCGTAGCAGCCGGGTCCGAAGTTCAGCGCCACGCCGTGCACCGACCGGCTTCGGTCGAGTTCTGCGGGCTGGGCGGTCTCCACGCCGTGCTCGTCGCGGGTGTACTGCTCGCAGTGGTCGGGTACCGCGGCGGGGTCGAAGCACACCTCCAGCACGAACTCGCGCACCGGCAGCCGGAACTTGCGCTCGTAGTTGGCGTCGACCGGACAGGGCGCGGCGTTGACCAGTTCGTACTCGGTGATGACCGTCTCGCCCTTGGCCAGGGGCCGGTCGAACAGCAGTTCGGCCACCATCAGCCCGGCACCGGGCCGGTTGACGACCCGACCGAGCCCGCAGTGCCGCAGCGGCCGCACGGTCGGCGGCGGCCGGTCGTGCTCGTCGGTGTGCAGGATGACGACCCAGCGGTCGGGCCCGTCGGCCTCGGCGCGCAGGACCTGCCGGGACACGTACGCCTGCTCGCCGCCGTCCGGGCCGACCAGCACCCGGTCGTGCTGGCTGATCCGGGTCAGCCGCTCGTCCCAGGTGATGTCGACCTCCCGCACCGCCTCCTCGACCGGCCCCGGGTGCGACCAGAACGCGCCGATCGCCGGGCTGTCGCCCACGGAGCCGAGCCAACGCCCGCGCGGCCGGGGCGGGCCGAGTAACGCGGCCAGCGCGCCGTCCGGCAGGTCGAGCACGGCCTCCAGGTGCCGCAGCGCGACGAGCGAGTCGCGCCGCTCGGGGCGGCTGCGGCCGGACTGCCAATAGCTCAGGGTGGCCAGACTGACCGAGACGCCGCGGCTGCGCAAACGTTGGCGCAGCCGCTCCAGGCCGAGGCCGCGCGCGCGGATCGCGGCCCGCAGGGCATCCGGGAACGGACCGCGGTCGAGCAGATCGGGCAACGCGGCGGCGTCCCGTGACTCGATGGACATGGCCTCTCCCAGTGCGGTCGCTCCCCGCCGAGACGACAGGTCAGGCACATCGCCCATGGTGGACCGGGATCGGCCGCGGCACAGGAATTAACAGTTAACAGTTTCAGTCGGTGACGACCAGCGTGGCCGAGCCGTTCTCCACCGAGCGCACCTCGACCCGCACACCCTCCACCATCGCGGCCTCACCCGGATTCAGCGTCACGTCCACACCCCCACCGGAGACCCGGACCCGGCCGCGGGTCACCTTGGCCTTGAGTCGCACGTCGAGCACCTCCAGGGTCGGCGAACCGGACACCGTCATCTCGCACCGGTTCTCCGTGCACCGCCAGGAGTCCTGCGCCTGCGGGTCACACCCGGCGCTGCCCGCCACCGCCAGCAGCACCGATGCGACCGTACTCCCGCGGAGCACCGATCTTCGCACCATGCGCTGCTCATCGCGGCCGTGCTGTCCGCCGTAACAACGCGCCCGCGGCGGGATCGGTCAAGGTGACCTGGTCTGCCCCAAGGGGTCAGACCATGTACTGGTCGTGCTTGGCGAAGAACTCGGCCCACTCGGCGGGCTCCAGCGTCCGGCCGGAGTCGATGATCTCGGCCAGTTCCAGGAAGTACTCCTCGCGCGGCGGTGCGGGCGCGAACAGGATCAGCATGGCCGCGGGCTCGTCGGAGTCGTTGGCGAACGCGTGCACGCCACCTTCGGGCACGTACAGGAAATCACCCGCGGCGGCGTCGATCCAGGTGCCGCCGTCGAAGAGCCGGACGGTGCCGTCGAGGATGTAGAAGGACTCCGAGAACGTCTTGTGGAAGTGCGGTTCCGGGCCGCCTGCCCCCGGGGCCATCTCCCAGCGGAAGAGGCCGAACTGGCCGCGGGTCAGCGCCGCGGGCGCCACGAAGTGCGCGGCGGATTTCGGCCGGTCGAGCACGGGAACCTCGTTCACCGGCCGGAAGACGGCACTGTGTTCACCAGTCGAGCCCAGGTACGACATCCGCGCTCCTCTCCACCCTGGCAGTAGACCGTCGCACGGGCCGATAGTCCACCCCCCGGGCGGATGCCGTCACGGCCGGGGCTGTTGGTCGCCCACGACGGCACGCGGTCGGGCCGGGCGGGGGATGCGGGTGAGGGCGCGGACGCGGCGGGTGCGGCCGTGTTCGGCAAGCAGGACCAGCAGTTCGCCGTCGACCACGGCGGCCAGTTTCCGTTGCGCCCAGTCGGAAGCGGCGAGCACGGCGGCCGGGTCGACCGGCTTGCCCGCGAACGCGTCGCGCAGGACGCACCACTCGGCGAGCCGGGAACGGACGAAGTCGACCTGCGCGACGGCGGGCTTGACCGCGGCAGCCCAGCGGGCGAAGTCGGCGTCGGACCGGGCGCGCGCGTCGATGCGCGCGACCACGGCGGCGACAGCCATCGCCTGGTCCGGGTCGCGCAACACGAGCGCGAGGAACGCCCGCTCGTCGACGGGCGCCGCTTCGCGGTACCACTCGTACCGCAGGTGTTCGTCGGCCGCGAGCGCGGCCTGGTCATGATCCGCGCGGCCGGTCAGCGCCGCCACGGATGCGATGTGGTCGAGCAGGTTCACCGTGTTTCCTCCGGCAGGCAAGACTAGTGGGCGCGCGTCGGAGCGGATCACGGAGATGGGGTTGGCCGGACCGGACGCCGTGCCGATCACTTCCCTCGGATTCATGGAGTTTCCAGTCCATCGTGATCGCCGCCCCGCCCGAGCGGGTCTGGGCGATCTACGCCGACGTCGAGCGGTGGCCGGACTGGACCGCTCGGCAAGGTCATCGGCAGGCTCGGCGCCGGGCTCACCGACCGCTACCTGGCCATGGAGGCCGAGGGGATCAAGGCCCGTGCCGAGGCGCCCTGACCCGCGTATAGGCTGACCGCATGGGTGGGGGGCCCGAAATCGAGTCGACCGATCCGGGCGCCCGTGCGAGGCTGAACCCACCGTCGCTTCTTCATCGTGGAGGTCCGCATGTCCGAGCAGCCGGAGAAAATCGAGACCGAGGACAGCGAGACCGAGGACGGCGCCGAGGAGCAGGACCTCAAGAGCAAGTTCCGCCAGGCGCTGGCCCGCAAGCAGGCCCGCAGCCAGTCCGGCGAAGGCCACGCGACCGGCGGCTCCAAGGTCCACGACGCCCACGGCAAACTCGGCGGTAAACGCCAGTTCCGCCGCAAGAGCGGCTGATCCTCCCTACAAGACCTGCTTCTCCAGGGCGGCCAGTTCGGTCTCCAGGTGGGCGAGCAGCCGCTGCAGGTGCGGGACGCTGCGCCTGCAGCCGGTGAGGCCGAACTCCAGGCTGCCGTCGTAGCTGGTCACGGTGATGTTGAGGGCCTGGCCCTCGGCCGGGATGGACACCGGGTAGATACCCTGCATCCGGGCGCCGTTCCAGTAGAGCGGGGCCTTCGGGCCGGGCACGTTGGAGATGAGCAGGTTGAACGGCGGCGGGGTGAGCCGCACCGCGCCCGGCACCAGCGCCACCGCCAGCGGGGCGAACGGGATCGCGCTGAGCGCGATGATCTGCAGTTGGCTCATGCCGTCGTAGAACTGCTTGCCCCGGCGCATCGACTCGACGATGGCGGCCAGCCGGTCGGCCGGGTCGTCCAGGTCGGTGGCCAGGGTGCACAGGATCAGGCCGATGGCGTTGCCGCCCGAACTGGAGTCCTCGGCGCGCAGCGAGATCGGGACCGCCGCCACCAGCGGCTTGTCCGGCAGGGTGCCCAGTTCGAGCATGTACTGGCGCAGCGCGCCCGCGCACATCGCCAGCATCACGTCGTTGACCGTGGCACCCGCGGCGGCGCCGACCGCGCGGATGCGCTCCAGCGGCCAGCCCTGCGCGGCGAACCGGCGGGCGCCGGTGATCGGCACGTTGAACATCGACTTGGGCGCCTCGAACGGCAGCGTGGCCGACTGCTCGCGGAACGCCTGATTGACGTACTTCGCCGCCGCCGGGCCGAGACCGACGAGGTCGCGCACGACGTTGGCCGCCGCCGCGAGGCCCTGGAACGGCGGCGCCTCGCCGCGCGGGCGGGAGTCGGCGGCGTTCGTGCGCATCCGCGGCGACCACGGCGGCCGCATGCCCCGCTCGTCCGCGTCCGGCGACAGCGACCGCTGCAGCAGGCGCAGCGCCGACACGCCGTCGACGAGCGCGTGGTGGACCTTGGTGTAGACCGCGAACCGGTTGCCCTGCAAGCCCTCGATGAGGTGGAACTCCCACAGCGGGCGGTGCCGGTCGAGCAGCGAGCCGTGCAGTCGGGACACCAGTTCCAGCAGCTCGCGCACCCGACCCGGGGTGGGCAGGCCGGAGAGCCGCACGTGGTACTCCAGGTCGAGCAGGTCGTCGTTGGCCCACGCCAACTGGCCCAGGCTGCCCACCGGCCCGCGCGGCCGCCTGCGAAACAGCGGCTGGACGTCGACCTCGGTCAGCAGTTCGCGGTGCATGTCGCTGACATAGCCGGGGCCCGCGCCCGGGGGCAGTTCGAAGAGCTGGAGGCCGCCCACGTGCAGCGGATGCTCCCGCGATTCCCCGAGCAGGAACATCGAATCCGTCACGGGCATCATCGGCATGGCGTTCCTCCTCGAACCCGGGTCGTCCCGGTGGTCCAACGCTGCCACCCGGACCGGGTTACCGCAATCAGCCGTGCCGGGGCCGGCCGTCCGGGATGGACAGTGCGCTCAGCGCGAGTCGGAGTCGATCAGGTATTGGCCGCCGCGCAGGATGACCCGGACCACCTTCTTCGCCGAGACCTCGCCCGCCGCCGACTTCACCGTCACGTCGACGGGCACGTTCACCGAGCCGTCCGGGTTCGCGGTGACCCCGTTGGCGTTGCGCGAGCTGACGTAGTCGTACTGCGCCCAGTGCCGCTCGAACGCGGCCAGGTCGCCGAACACCGCCTGGCCGTTGGGGCCGAGCATGGCCCAGCGCCGCGCGGGCGGGGTGTCGCTGCCGAAGTAGGAGATCACCTGCCTGCCCGCGGCCGAGTAGTCGGTGACCTTCGCGGTGTCCGGCACCGGGGTGGACGGCGGCGCGGACGGCTGCCCGCTCACCGTGACGGTCGTCGTCGCCGCGCCCGGGGTGCCGGGGTCGGTGCCCGGCCTGCCCACCACGATGGTCACCACGCCCGCGAGCAGCACGACGCCCAGCAGGGCCGCGATCAGCGGCCCGCGCCGGGGTTTGGGCTGGTCCGGGCGCACCCGCGGCGCGGCGACCGGGTGCGCGGGCACCGTGCGTCGCACGTCGAACGCCCGCACGGTGCGCTGCGCGTCGAACGCGGGCACGGTGCGCTCCGCGAACGTGGGCAGCGGCGCGGTCGGCAGGGTCAGCGCGCCCGCCGCCTCCGCCATCGTCGGGCGGTCGGCCGGGTCGACCCGCAGCAGCGACATCAGGGTCGACGCGAACGGGCCCGCGTACCGCGGCGGCGGCACGTTGCCCGAGGCCACCGCGTGCAGCAGGGCCAGCGGGTTGGTGTTGGTCCCGAACGGCGGCGCGCCTTCGAGCGCGTGGTAGAGCGTGGCGCCGAGGGAGAACACGTCCGACGCGGCACTCGGCTCGCGGCCGCGGGCGACCTCCGGCGCGAGGTAGGCGGGAGTGCCCGCGACCATGCCGGTCTCGGTGGCGGTGCCGTCGTCGTGGGCGCGGGAGATGCCGAAGTCGGTGATCTTCACCATGCCGTCGTCGTCGAGCAGGATGTTGCCTGGCTTGACGTCGCGGTGCACGATGCCCGCGGTGTGCGCCGCCGCCAACGCCGCGGCGACCTGCACCCCGACGGCCGCGACCTGCTCGGCGGGCAGGGTGCCCCGCTCGGCGAGCACCGCGGACAGGCTGCGCGAGGCCAGGAACTCCATCACCAGGAACGGATCGCCCTCGTGCTCGGCGACGTCGAGCATGGCGATGGCGTTGCGGTGGTGCAGGCGCGCGGCGATCCGCGCCTCCCGCATCGCGCGGCCGCGGGCCAGGTCGGTCTGCGCCGCGGAGAGCCCGGGCCTGCTGCGCAGTTGCTTGATCGCGATGACGCGCTCCAGCCGCTCGTCCTTGGCCCGCCACACCACCCCCATGGCGCCGCTGCCGACGGACTCCAACAACCGATACCGCCCGGCGACGAGCTGACCCTGTTCGATGACGCGGCACTCCTCGCGATCGGCCCCCGACCCTCAACCCCCGAGACTAACGAACCCCGCCGCCCAGCGGCGATGAGTCCGCCGACGGCGTCACCGGCGAACCGGATTGGTGACGTCAGCACGGTGCGGCACACTGCTTCCGGGATCGACCGGACCCTGGAGGCAGTAGGTGACTGAGGCGACGACGCTGCGCGTGGCGGCCGTGATCGAGGAGACGGCGCACGCCCGCTCGCTGGTCTTCGACGGCGACCTCGACTACCGACCCGGCCAGTTCCTCACCCTGCGCGTGCCCAGCGACCGGTGCGGCTCGGTGGCCCGGTGCTATTCGCTGTCCAGTTCCCCGTTCACCGGCGACCGGCCCACGGTGACGGTCAAGCGCACGGCCGGTGGCTACGCGTCGAACTGGTTGTGCGACAACATCTCCGCGGGCGACACCGTCGACGTGCTGCCGCCCGCCGGGCTGTTCACTCCCGCGTCGCTGGACGCCGATCTGCTGCTGTTCGCGGGCGGGTCGGGCATCACGCCGGTCATGTCGATCCTGAAGTCCGCGCTGCACCAGGGAAATGGCCGGGTGGAGCTGGTCTACGCGAACCTGGACGAGCCGTCGGTGATCTTCGGTGCCGAGCTGAAAGCGCTGGCGGACAGCCACTCCGGGCGGCTGACGGTGACGCACTGGCTGGAGGCCGAGCGGGGCCTGCCGACAATCGACGACCTCGTCGGGCTGGCTCGGCCGCACGCGGCCCGCGACGCGTTCACCTGCGGACCGGTGCCGTTCATGAAGGCCGTCGTGGAAGCGTTGCAGCTCTTGGAGTTCCCGCGCGAGCGGCGGCGCGTCGAGCGGTTCGTGTCGCTGGCCGCGAACCCGTTCGACCGCCAGATCGCGTGAGCACGCGCCCGGTGCCCGCGCCTGCGGGCGTCGAGTTGATCAGCTCGTGATTTCGCCCGACAACTGGACCGGTGCGGCCTACCCCGGCATGCTGTGCGCGTGCCTACCGAGAACAAAGTTCCCGCCTTCGACCTGATCGGCAAGCGGTACGACGAGTCCTTCGTCGAGCGCGACGTGCAGATCGCCGAAGCCGCGTGGCTGATCGATCAGCTTCCGCCCGGCTCCCGAGTGCTCGACCTGGGCTGCGGCAGCGGCCTGCCCACGGCGAAACAGCTCGTGGACGCCGGGATGGACGTGGTCGGCGTCGACGAGTCCCAGACGATGCTCGACCTGGCCGCCGCGCAGGCGCCCGGCGCGACCTACCTGCACGCGGACCTGCGCGAGCTGGGCGAGCTGGGCGAATTCGACGCGGTGGTCGCGTTTTTCGCGCTGCTGATGCTGTCCAAGGCCGACATCGAGCGAAATCTCCGCGACATCAGGGCGCTGCTGCGCGGTCCCGGGCTGCTGCTGGTCAGCATGGTGCAGGGCGACTTCGACACCTTCCCGGTGAACTTCCTCGGCTCGCCGACGACCGTGTCCGCCTACCCGCCCAGCCAGCTCCGCACGGTTGTGGCCGACGCGGGTTTCGAGGTGCTGGCGCTGCGCGAGTTCGAGGCCGAGGCCGAGCCCGGTCGGATCGAGGTCCAGCTCTACCTGCGCGGAGCCAAGTCCTAGCGGCAGAGCCAAGTCCTAGAGCCAGTCCCCGGCCGAGAGGCCACCGCGCAGCCGGTTGAGCGCGCGGTGCTGGGCCACCCGGACGGCCGTCGCGGTCAGCCCGATCGCGACGGCCGTCTCCTGGGCGGAGAGGCCGACGACCAGGCGCAGCACCAGGATCTCGCGCTGGCGCGGGGCGAGGGTGTCGAGCAGCTTGACCAGCCGGGTGCGCATCTCCGCGCGCAGCGTCAACTGCTCGGGGCCGAGGCCGACGTCGACGGTGTCGGGCACATCGGCCACCGGATCGGAGCGGTCGCGCCCGGAGCGGCGGTAGTAGTCGGCGACCTTGTGCGAGGCGATGCCGTAGACGAACGGCAGGAACGACTCGCAGTCGTCGGAGTAGCGCGGCAGCGCGCCCAGCACGGCGAGCAGGATCTCCTGCGCGACGTCGTCGGCGGAGGAGAACGCCGAGCCGGCGCGGCCGATGCGGGCCCGGCAGTAGCGCACGATCGCCGGGTTGATCCAGGTGAACAGGGTCCCGGTGGCTTCCTTGTCGCCCTTGAGCGAGGCGGCGACCAGCTCGTGGAACGCCGAACTCTTCAGCCGGGCGAACACCGCGTCCGTGCTTGTGGTCCGCACTGCGGGCACGGGAGTGGCTCCGTGCGCGTCAGCGGCGGTGGTGGGAACTGTCGAACTCACATGAGCCCCCAGATTATGCGGCGCACCGATAGGGGAGGTACACCGTCGAAGCCCGGAACGGCGCGGGTGTCCCGGCTCACCGTCGCATCCATCCGCGTGACCGTCGGATTCGATGGTGGACCTGACGGAGAGTGATGTTAGCCGGGGGACGTGCCGTGCACCAGGGGTAAGGCTGCTGCATATGAGCGATGTTTTCGTATTCAACCTCACAGCGGAAAGGGTCGAACGGCCCTATGCGCCGTACGGTGTCCGCCGACCCCGGTCGACCACCCCTCGGCGGACACGGGTTCGGGACCCCGGTGGGCCAGGCCGCCGTGATCAGGAAAACCCCAGACAGGCAGTACCGTACTGGGCGAAATCGGATCTCGGAACCACCGCCCCACTGTCCTCTATGGACACCAGGATCGAGCGCATCCGCAAGTGGACAATTCGACCCGTCCGAGGGACTACGACAATCAGGTGATCGTGTCCACGAATGGCCTAGCGGGCGCTCTACGTACAGCATGTGCCGACCGGAACCGAGGTCACTGGTCAAGCACGGAGAGTGAGCTCGACCGGGGCGCGCGTTGACACTGCGGGCAACCGTTCCTAGCGTTGCCCGGGCCGGCCAGCCACCCGACAGGGGATGCACCAGCCATGGACACCACCAGGCGGCCGACCGTCGTGGTCCTGCACGGACCCGACCGACCGCCGCAGATGACCGCCGTCGAACGGCGCGCCACCGTCCGCTATGCCACGCCCTCCACCCTCGCCGACGCGCTGACCGGCGCGGACGTCCTGTTCGTCTGGGATCTGCGCACCACGGCGCTCACCAGGGCCTGGTCGGCCGCCAACGTCCTGCGGTGGGTGCACGCGGCCGGCGCGGGGGTGAACCACGTGCTGTTCCCCGCGCTGCGCGACAGCGACGTGGTGGTGACCAACGCGCGCGGGATCTTCGACGAGCCGATGGCCGAGTACGTGCTCGGTCTCGCGCTCGCCTTCGCCAAGGACCTGCCGACGACGCTGCGGCTGCAGCAGCGGCGCAAGTGGCAACACCGGGAGACCGAGCGGCTGGCCGGGTCGAGCGCGCTGATCGTGGGCACCGGTCCGATCGGGCGGGCGATCGGGCGGAAGCTGACGGCCGTGGGGGTGTCGGTGTCCGGGGTGGGCAATGTCGCCCGCGCCGCCGACCCCGACCTCGGCGACGTGGTGCCGATGGCCGAACTGCGCGCCGCCCTCCCGCACCACGACTACGTGGTGCTGGCCGCGCCGCTGACCCCGGCGACGACCGCGCTGATCGACGCGGCGGCGCTGCGCGCGCTGCGGCCCACCGCGCGGCTGATCAACATCGGCCGCGCCGGGCTCGTCGTCCAGCCGGACCTGATCGACGCGCTCGACGGGGGCAGGCTCGCGGGCGCCGCGATCAACGTCTTCGCCGACGATCCGCTGTCGCCGACCTCGCCGCTGTGGGGCATGCCGAACGTGCTGATCTCCCCGCACATGTCCGGCGACGTGAAGGGCTGGCGGGAGGAACTGGTGCGCCTGTTCCAGGAGAACCTCGACCGCTACACCTCCGGCCGCAGGCTGACCAACGTGGTCGACAAGCGCCAGGGCTCCGCGTAGCAGCCCGCCGACCCGCTTGCTACTCTTGAGTAGGTAAGCGCGGTCGGACGAGACGGGAGCACCATGACGGAAGCCACCAGGCAGCCACGACGCGATGCCATGGGCGCGGCGCTCGCGGCGCTGAACAGGCTGGCGAGTACGGCCGTGCTCGACCGGTTCGGGCTGCGCGGGCCCGTCCAGCGCGGGGTGTACGAGGCCACCCGGACCGGCTTCACGGCGGTCGGCGCGGCGAGCCGGACCTTCGCCGCCGCGCACCGGCTCGGCAAGCCGCACCGGCCGGTCGCGACGCCCGAGCACGGCTTGTTCGACCTGACGCCCACCGACGAGCAGGCGATGATCCGCGACACCGTCACGGAGTTCGCCGCCGAGCGAGTGCGGCCGGTCGCCGCCGACGCGGACGCGAAATGCGAAGCGCCCCAAGGGTTGCTGACACAGGTCACCGAGTTGGGCGTGACCCTGGTCGGGGTGCCGGAGGAGTTGGGCGGCCTGGGCACGGAACGCTCGGCCGTCACCGCCGTGCTGGTCGCCGAGGCGCTGGCGCACGGCGACATGGGCCTCGCGGTCGCGTGCCTGGCGCCGTCGGCGGTGAGCACGGCGCTCGTGCTGTGGGGCGACGCCGACCAGCAGGCCACCTACCTGCCGTCGTTCGTCGGCGACACCGTGCCCGCCGCGGCGCTGGCGGTCCAGGAGCCGCGGCCGCTGTTCGACCCGTTCTCCTTGCGCGCCAAGGCATATCGCACGGCGGGCGGGTTCGTGCTGACCGGTGTCAAGGCGCTGGTGCCGCGGGCGGCGCAGGCGGAGCTGTTCGTGGTGGCCGCCGACCTCGACGGCCGCGGACCCGCACTGTTCGTGGTGGAGTCCGGCACGGCCGGGGTGAGCGTCGAGGCCGAGCCCGCGATGGGCCTGCGCGCCGCCGGGATGGGCAGGCTGCACCTGGACAAGGTGGCGCTGCCCAACTCGGCGCTGCTCGGCGCCGGACTGTCCGATGTGTACGCCGACTGCGTGCGGCTGTCCCGGATCGGTTGGTGCGCCTTGGCTGTGGGCACCGCGCAGGCCGTGCTCGACTACGTGATCCCGTACGTCAACGACCGCGTCGCGTTCGGCGAGCCGATCAGCCACCGGCAGAGCGTGGCGTTCAAGGTGGCCGACATCGGCATCGAGCTGGCAGGCATGCGGCTGCTCACCTACCGCGCGGCGAGCCGGGCGGAGCGAGGTATGCCGTTCGCGCGGGCGGCCGGGCTCGCTCGGCGGCTGTGCGCGGAGAAGGGCATGGCGATCGGCAACGACGGCGTGCAGTTGTTGGGCGGACACGGGTTCGTCAAGGAGCACCCCGTGGAGCGGTGGTATCGCGATCTGCGGGCGGTCGGTCTGGTGGAAGGCATCATGCTCGTGTGAGGACTGACGAATCGAGGAGTCGAACACCGTGATCAGTCTTGAGGTTCCGCAGAAGTTCCAGCAGCTCGTCGACCAGGCCCAACTGGCGGCGGCGGAGTTCTTCCGGCCGCACTCGCGCAAGTACGACCAGGCCGAGCACACCTACCCCAAAGAGCTCGACATGCTGGCCGCCGTGCTCGACGGCCTCGCGGCCTCGGGCGGCGGCGCGGGCGCGGGCGGTGTCCGCCGCGAAGAGGGCGCCGACAAGGACACCGGCAACCGCAACGGATCGAACCTACGCCTGCTCCTCGGCACCATCGAGATGTGTTGGGGCGACGTGGGTCTGCTGCTGTCGATGCCGCGTCAGGGCTTGGGCAACGCGGCCATCGCCTCCGTCGCCAACAACGAGCAGATCAAGCGCTACCAGGGAAAATGGGCCGCGATGGCCATCACCGAGCCCGACACCGGGTCCGACTCCGGCGCCATCCGCACCACGGCCGTGCCGGACGGCGACCACTACGTGCTCAACGGCGAGAAGATCTTCGTAACCTCCGGCGAACGCGCCGACTGCGTCGTGGTCTGGGCCACTGTGGACCGCGCGCTGGGCAAGGCCGCCATCAAGTCCTTTGTGGTCGATCGGAACACCCCCGGCTTCGAACTGGTGCGGCTGGAGCACAAACTCGGCATCCGCGCGTCGGACACCGCGCACTTCCGGCTCGACAACGTCCGGGTGCACAAGGACAATCTGCTGGGCAGCCCGGACATCAACACCGACCAGGGCTTCGCCGGTGTCATGCAGACCTTCGACAACACCCGCCCCCTGGTGGCCGCGATGGCCGTCGGCGTCGCCCGCGCCGCCCTGGAGGAAACCCGCCGCCTGCTCGAAGACGCGGGCGTCGCCATCGACTACGACCGCCCGGCGAACACCCAGCACGCGGCCGTCGCCATTTTCCTGCAACTGGAGGCGGACTGGGAGGCGGCGTACCTGCTGTCGCTGCAGGCGGCCTGGCTGGCGGACAACCGCAAGCCCAATTCGCTGCAGGCCAGCATGGCCAAGGCGAAGGCGGGCCGGGCCGGTTCCGACATCACCCTGCGCTGCGTCGAACTGACCGGCGCACTGGGCTACAGCGAGAACTCGCTGCTGGAGAAGTGGGCGCGCGACGCCAAGATCCTGGACATTTTCGAGGGCACCCAACAGATCCAACAACTCATCGTCGCCCGCAGACTACTCGGCAAGTCCTCCGCCGAACTCAAGTAGACCTCAGCACCACACCAGCCGCATGGTCCCGGTGATACCAAGCAGGTCGCGCGCGGTCTGCGCGGACGAACTGCTCATCCGCATCCGCCCGTCATCGCCGACCACATGGGCACGCCCGGGAAACTCCATGCCCCACGCGACCACCTGGGCATCGTCCCGCTCGCCGAACTCCTCGATGATGGCGAACAGCTTCGGCGCGTGGTCGCTGACCATCGACTGGATCACCTCGGCGAACCGCTTCTCGTCGACCGGCCACACGAACCGGCCCGCACCACCGTCCGCCGCCGATCCGACACATCCTTCAGACAACGTCATCACCTCTCTCTTTCGACAATAAATTAGACTCTAAGTTCTAGCGTGAGCAACTACACTCGCCCGATCGTGCGTACTTGATCCGCTACATTCGGTAGCCAACAGTGGAGGTGGAAGTGCCGTCGAGTCCCACGGTGTGGCTGCGCTGGCTGTCCCACGAGCTCCTGCGCCTGCGCAAGGAAGCGGGCCTGGAACGCCGGGACGTGGCCGCGAAGCTGCACTGCACCCCGCAGAAGGTCGGCCATCTGGAGACCGCCACGGTGCCGCCGAAACTGCTCGACCTGGAGAAGGTACTGCTCCCGCTCTACCAGGTACCCGAGGACCGCTGGCCGTTCTACCTCCAGGCCGCCCGAGACGCCAGAAAGAAGGGCTGGTGGGACAGCTACGCCGAAACCCTGCCCACCTGGTTCTCTCTCTACATAGGACTAGAACAGGGCGCCTCCGACCTCCACGTCTGGGAGCCGCACTTGATCCACGGGCTGCTCCAGACGGAGAACTACGCGTCAGCCATCATCCGCGGCGGCACCGCCGAGTTGCCTGAGGAGAACATCACACGCCGCGTCGAGACCAGGCTGGCAAGGCAATCAGCGTTGACCGAGGTCGACCCGCTTCGACTGTGGGTGGTGCTGAGCGAGGGAGCGCTGCGCAGCAACGTCGGAGGCCCACCCGTGATGCGGGAACAACTGGAGCGTCTACTCATCGCGGCCAGTCAGCCTCGGGTGACAATCCAGGTGCTGCCCAACGACATCGGCGCCCATCCCGGCATGCATGGCGCCTTCGCGATCATGGACTTTCCCTCGCCGACTGACCCTGGCGTCACCTATCTAGAACACCGCAGCGGCGCGCTGTACCTGGAGCAACCTCACGAGCTGCGGGATCATAGGATCGCCATGGAACACCTGCGCGGCTTGGCGCTCAACCCGGCCGATTCGCGCACTTTGATCGCCCGCACTGGCAAGGAGCTTCAATGACCCACCCGGCCACTGCCCGCGTCGTCCCCCGGGACTTGGCCTGGCGCAAGAGCAGCTTCAGCAATGACCAGGGGGCGTGCGTGGAACTGGCCTGGCGCAAGAGCAGCGTCAGTGCCGATCAGGGCGTATGTGTCGAGTTGGCGTGCACCAGGGGGATGGCGGTCCGCGACAGCAAGAACCCTGGCGGCGGGCTCCTGATCATCGCCACCGCAGGCTGGACCCACCTTCTCGGCGCCCTGCGCTCCCGCCACCACCCCTGATCAGCACACCTTCCGTCATTTCCAGGACACAGCGAGTCACCCGTTGGTACTGTCGACAAACAGGCCACCTTGGGGAGGACGAGCCAGCGTGTACGTCGACAACGCGGGCGGCGACGCCATCGGCAAGAGCCTGTCCGACTTCCTGTCCGCCGCCAAGAGCGGCGGCTTCGCCGTCAACGACTACGGCGGCCAAGCCCTACTGAACGCCTGCCGCGACATGCGCGACTGGATCGACGACAACCGGATCGACATAGAGCGGTTGACGCGTGAACCACAACTCGGATCGAGCAACGCCGCGAACGTGCTGAAGCCGTACGTGGCCGCAGTCGGATCCGACGCCGAGGGCTTCGCCACCCGGCTGATGGAGTTCCGCGAAGCACTCATCCACGCCGAAGAGGCGATCCACACGGCGATGGCCGACAAACTCACATTCGCCCGAAGCGCCGTCCTCGCGGTCTTGCTGACCACTACTACTGCCTGCTCCACCGAAACCGCCGGTACCGCACTGCCCGGTCAGTCGACGAACACCTCCACACCGACGGCCTCCCCATCCACGTCGGCGAAGCGCCCCACCAGCACGAAGCCAGCACCCAACGACAGTCCCCTCACAGATACCGATCCGTGCACCCTGCTACCCGATGCGGGCAAGACCGAACTCGGCCTCTCCGGGAGCGGCGAACCAGACGACATCGGCTCGGGCCGAGGATGCAAGTGGCGCCTTCGCGGCCCCAAGGACACTTACATCTTCGGCGTCGACATCTACGACACGCTCGGTATCAAGGATCTACCGAACGACATCAACAACCGGCAACTCCCGAACATCGGTGACCGCCCGGCTGTCGAGACCGGGCTGACGGGGGCGGAAACATGCTCGGTGACTATGGGCGTCACCGAGACATCGCGGGTGTCCACCACCGCCGTGGCGGGTGTGGACAGGGCGAAGGCGTGTCAGTTGGCGTTGCGGCTTGCCGAGTTGATCGAGCCCGGCCTCCCCTGACCTCCATGTCGGCGCTGAGTGTGGTCGATCGACCACGGATCGTCCCTTGGTCTTGCCAGCGTTGGGCCGGATACGGCGTACCGACCGGAGGGGAATCCATGCCGGATGACCGTGCGCGGCAAGAGTTTGCCGTCGACCTAGCCGAAGCCGAGAAGGCCGTCGCCGACTCCCTACCCGCGGCGGCCGAGTACATCAGGGCGCCGATCGGCACTCTGACCGCACACGAGGGTTTCGGCGCCGCCCTTGGCCACAGCCCGGCGGCCAACTCCGCCCAGACTGTCTATGCGGGCTTCACCGACTATCTGGCCGGGCGGCTGAGCAGGACAGCCGAGGTCACCGAGGCGACCGCGGACGCGCTCGCCGACATCCTGGCGCTCTACCGCAGAGCCGACGGGCAGGGATGAACCCATGCCCGCCACCGGACGCACCGACGACGAACTCGCCGACGCCAGCCGCGAAACCCAGGACGCCATCTACATGATGGTCGAGGAAACCGGCATGGACCACAGCCACGGCGGCCGGGCCGCCGACGCCCGACTGGACCATCTCAACGCCATCGCCAGCCTCTCCCCACAGAAGATCAGCGACGAGCACACCCGCATGTACGACGCTGCCCTCGCGATCAGCAGCAGCGAGAAGGCCCGCGCCGAACTCGCCGAAACCAACAAACACCTCAACGCCTGGACCGGCGACGCCGCCGACGAATTCACCAAACAACTCTCCAGAATCGACACCGTGCTGGACACCCTCGGCACCACCGTCTGGAAGACCGTCGACTCGGCGGCCGCGTTCTTCGCCCTATCCTACCACTGCCGCGAAAGCCTTTACAACCTCTGCAAAGAGACCACCGCCGCTGCGCTACGGGAGATCGAGGACCAGAACAAACGGGAAACCAAGGTCGCCATCGCCCTCGGCTCGGAAATCATCGACAAGCTCCTCAGCATCGACCCGTCCAAAGCCGTTCGAGATGGACTCGGCCTCCTCGTCAAAGCCACCGGCATCACGACCGACTACCTCATCGACGACGGCAACGGCGACACCATCATCGACAGCTACCTCCACGCGGGCAATGCCCTCCAACACTCCTACGAAGACGGACTCGAAATAATCAAGACAAAAATCTGGGAAATTGAAGACAGCCTGGTGGCATCCTTGCGAAAGGCGGATGTCTTCAAGCCGATGGCGAGCTGCGTGTACATCGACAGCCCGGACTTCAGCTACGATAAATTCATCACCAAAGCATACCCGTCGGAGACATTCACTCCCATGGTCGAAGACCAGCGAAAACCCTACATCGACGAGCAGCGGGCCGAGGACAGCGAGATCCGCCGACGACTCGGCGGCGCCTCGTGACTCGGCCCCACCTGGGAGTCCTACTTACGGTTCTCACGATAACGGCGGCCTGCACACCCGCCCCGCCCACCGAACCCGCCCCCCGGCCGACCACCCGGCCGACCCGCCCACCCATCACCCGACCACTGAACGCCAGCGCCTTTCTCCCCGAAGATGTCATCTGCTCGATCCTGCCCCGCGTCACCGCAGAACAATTCGGACTCGACAACGGGTCAGATTTCAGCTTTGTGCCGGAGAGTCCAGAGTGCTCATATCAGCCCGCGGGCTCGAAACCCTCGGCACTAATCACCCCATTGACAATCCACTTCCGGTCGACTCGGGACGTGCTCGCCGAAGCCTACGAAAAACCCACTCCAGAACAGGGCCCACCGCCGAACTTCGTGCAAGCCCTCACCATCGCGGGCCAACCAGCCGCCAAAATCAACCCAGACAAGGGCGAACGCCGCCTCGACAAGTCCTGCGAGGTCCATGTCGGCCTGAGCGACACCTCGGGAATCGTCATCGAGGCACTCTCCGACGGGAACCAGGCATGCAATATCGCGATCGCGGTCGCGGACGGCATCATCCGATCCCTCGCCAACTGACCACAGCCACGAAAGTCTGTCTCGCTCCATTTCAGAGTCAGGAGTGGAATATCTGCATCGCCTGGTCGACCTGCTGACTCGTCGGCGGCCGCTGGGGCAGCGGTGTCGGCGGACCCACCCGAATTCCGTCGAGCAGGACGGCAAGGTAGCGGCGCCACAGGTCCGGGTCGATGACACGGGTCAGCTTGGCCGCGGCGGCGACCATGACGATCATCGGGCCGATGTCCGGCGCGGCGAAGTCCTGGCGGACCGCACCGTCGGCTTTCGCCCGCGCGACAAGGGCTTCGGTCGCCGGGACGAGGTGGTCGACAATGCGGCGTGACTGGCCTCGGTCAGTGCGGATGCACACCTCGTACAGGCCGCGGTCCACCGCCTGACGCTCCACGATGGCGGTGATCAGGCGGGAGAGACCGAGCCAGGCATCCGGTTCCGCCACGGCGGCGGGGAACAGTGCGATCAGCTCGTCCACGACGTCGTCGAACACGGCCGAGACCAGGGCTTCCTTGTTGGGGAACCGCCGGTAGACCGTGCCGACGCCCACCTCGGCGTGCCGGGCGATCTCGTCCAGGGTGACGTCGAGGCCGTGTTCGGCGAAGACCTCGCGCGCGGCGGCGACGACGCGGACGCGGTTGCGTTCGGCGTCGGCGCGCAGTGGGCGCGTGTCGGAGGTCACGGCCGCAGCCTACCAATAATACGGAGGTCTGATCTCCACTTCCGTGCTAACTTCACCAGGCAACCGACTTCCCTGGGGGAGAAGATGACGCTGTCCGACGCGAAACCCGCACCGCCAACCGATTCCGCGGACCCGGCGGCGCGCAGGCGCTGGCTCGTGCTCGCCGTGATCGCGCTGGCACAGGTCATGGTTGTGCTCGACGCGACAGTGGTGAACATCGCGCTGCCGTCGGCGCAGATCGACCTCGGTTTCAGCAACGACCAGCGGCAGTGGCTGATCACCGGGTACGCGCTGAGCTTCGGCAGCCTGCTGCTCATCGGCGGCCGCATCGCCGACCTGTTCGGCCGCCGGGTCGTCTTCCTGTTCGGCGTCGTGGGCTTCGCGATCGCCTCCGCGGTGGGCGGCGCGGCGGGCAGCTTCGGCGTGCTGGTCACGGCCCGCGTCGGCCAGGGTGTGTTCGCCGCCCTGCTCGCCCCGGCGGCGCTCTCGCTGCTGACGACCACTTTCACCGACCCCAAGGAACGCGGCAAGGCGTTCGGCATCTTCGGCGCACTCGCGGGTTCCGGCGGCGCCATCGGCCTGCTGCTCGGCGGCGCGCTGACCGAGTACCTCGACTGGCGCTGGTGCATGTTCGTCAACCTGGTCTTCGCGGGCGTCGCGTTCTTCGGTGGCATCACCCTGCTCAGCCCGAGCACCACGACCGAACGGCCGAAGCTGGACCTCGTCGGCGTGGTCACCGCGACCGCGGGCATGTTCGCCCTGGTCTACGGCCTGGCCAACGCCGAGACCGAATCCTGGGACGCACCGGGGACCTGGGGCTTCCTGATCGCGGGCGGCGTCCTGCTGGTGGCGTTCGTGTGGTGGCAGACCCGCAGCGCGCATCCGCTGCTGCCGCTGCGCATTCTGGCGGACCGCACCCGCGGCGGCTCGTTCCTCGCGCTGTTCCTGTTGAGCGCCGGGATGTTCGTCATCTTCCTGTTCCTGACCTTCTACCTGCAGCTCAACCTGCGGTTCGGCCCGGTGCAGACCGGCCTCGCGTTCCTGCCGATGATCGGCATGCTGATGCTCGGGGCGACCGTGTCCACCACCGCGCTGCTGCCCAAGGTCGGGCCGCGCCCGCTGGTCGTCGTGGGCATGCTGCTCGCGGCGGCGGGCACCGGCCTGCTGGCGCTGCTCGACGAGGTCAGCACCTACGCCCCGGACGTGCTGCCCGGCCTGCTGATCGCGGGCCTCGGCATCGGCCTGACCATCGCGACGGGAATGACCGGCATCGTCGGCGTCGAACCGGAGGACTCCGGCGTGGCGTCGGCGGCGATCAACGCCATGCAGCAGCTCGGCGGTTCGGTCGGCACCGCGCTGTTCAGCTCGGTCGCGGCAGGCGCGGTGACCGCGGCGCTCATGGCGGGCACCAGCCCGGCGGGCGCGGCGGTCGCGGGCTACAGCGCGGCGTTCGCCTGGACCGCGACCCTGTTCGCCGCCAGTGCGGTCGTCTGCGGTCTCGTGCTGCGCTCAGGCGTGCCCGCAGAGCTGGACACCTCCGGGTCGACTGTCCACGGGTAACTGTCTACAGAGGATTGTGGGCGTCCAGGAACGCGTCGAGGTGCGTCCAGGTCGTGGTTCGGGCGCCGCGGCCGGTGAGGACGCCGAGGTGGCCGCCGGGGCAGGTCTCGAAGGTGACCTCGGCGGCGTTCTCCAGCACGTCGAGCAGGTGCCGCACCGCGCGCTGGGGGGCGATGCTGTCGCCAACGCCCGCGACGACCAGCACCGGGATCTTGACGCCTGCCAGCGAGATCCGCCGTCCGCCCAGGTCGACCTCGCCCTCGGCGAGGTCGTTGGCGCGGAAGAACCGGTGGTAGATCTGGCCGAACGTGCGGCCGGGGTAGGCGATCATGTTGTCGGTGAAGCGGTCCACGGCTTCCAGTTGGGCGAGGAACTCGGCATCGTCCAAATGGGACAGGATGGCGTACGGCTTGGTGATCACCTTGTCGATCGCCGAGAGCTGGAACGCCCGCTTGACCAGCGCGCGCGGCGCGCCGCCGAGCAGTCGGTACGCCGGGGTGAGGATCCACCCGTTGGTCAGGTCGGCCAACGGCTTGATCGGGGCCACCAGCGGGATCGCGGTCATGTCGATCGGCGCGGCGACCGTGGCGATCGACGCGATCGGCAGGTCGTGCTGGTCGGCGGCGGTAAGCAGCGACATGATGCCGCCCAGGCACCACGCCACCAGGTGCACCGGGCGACCGCCCGCGTCGGCGCTGACCGCGCGGATGGTGCGCGGCAGCACCTCGTCGATCCAGTGCTCCAGGCCGAGCCTGCGGTCGGAGAAGCTGACCGTGCCGTAGTCGACCAGATAGAGCGAGCGGCCCTGGTCGACCAGATGCTCGGCGAGGCTGCAACCCCGGCGCAGGTCGAAACACAACGCGGGCGCGGCGAGCGGCGGCACCAGCAACACCGGGTCGCCGCTGGCGGGCGTGTCGCCCTCGGCGAACCGGTACACCGAGCGCATCCGGCCCTTGTCGATCAGCGTGCGCGCCATCGGCCGGAGGTCGGCGACGCCGCCGCGTAGCACCTTGGCCAGAACGTTCGAGGTGGCCGAGGAGACCCACTCCGGTGCCGATGTCATCGCCGCCCCTTCGCCGCAGTGAACCGCACCAGTGTGCCGCACTCGGTGCACACTCGCTCGCACGACGATTCCCGCCAGGACAAACCCCCACCCACCTCGGGGGGACAGCCCTGCTCCAGTCTATCGGTGGGTGGGGGTGGGGGAAGGGGGCGCGAAAATCTGTGGATGGATCGAGGGGATGTGGACTGGCTCAGCGCAGGCCGAGTTCGCGGGCGATGAGCATCCGCTGGACCTCGCTGGTGCCCTCGCCGATCTCCAGGATCTTGGCGTCCCGGTAGAACCGGCCGACCGGGAACTCGTTCATGAAGCCGTACCCGCCGAAGATCTGGGTGGCGTCGCGGGCGTTGTCCATGGCCGCGTTGGAGGCCACCAGCTTGGCGATGGCCGCCTCCTTCTTGAACGGCTCCGCGCGCAGCATCTTCGCGGCGGCGGCGTAGTAGGCGAGCCGGGCGGTGTGCACGCGGCACTCCATGTCGGCGATCTTGAACTGGATCGCCTGGTACTCCCCGATCTTGCGCCCGAACGCCTCGCGCTCCCCGACGTACTTCAGCGACTCGTCGACGCAGCCCTGGGCCAGTCCGACCGACAGTGCCGCGATCGCGACCCGCCCCTCGTCCAAAGTGGACAGGAACTGGGCGTAGCCCCGGCCCAGTTCGCCCAGCAGGTTCTCCTTGGGCACGCGCACGTCGGCAAAGGACAGCTCGCGGGTGTCGGAGGCGCTCCAACCGACCTTCGAGTACTTCTTCGACACCGTGAAGCCCGGCGTGCCCGCGGGCACGATGATCGCGGAGATCTCCTTGCGACCGTCCTCTTTGGTCCCGGTGACGGCGGTGACGGTCACCAGACCGGTGATGTCGGTGCCGGAGTTGGTGATGAAAGCCTTGGTGCCGTTGATGACCCACTCGTCGCCGTCGAGGCGGGCGGTGGTGCGGGTGGCGCCCGCGTCGGAGCCGCCGCCGGGCTCGGTGAGGCCGAACGCGCCGAGTTGCTCGGCGGTGGTGAGCTTGGGCAGCCAGCGCTGCTTCTGCTCCGCGCTGCCGAACCGGTAGAGCGGCATCGCGCCCAGCGAGACGCCCGCCTCCAGGGTGATCGCGACCGACGAGTCGACCCGAGCCAACTCCTCCAACGTCACGCAGAGCGCGAAGTAGTCCCCGCCCATGCCGCCGTACTCCTCGGAGATCGGCAGGCCGAACAGGCCCATCTGGCCCATCTTGGCCACGATCTCGTACGGGAACTCCTCGCGCTCGTAGAACTCGCCGATGACCGGGGCGACCTCCTCCCGGGCGAACTCCTGGACGGTCTTGCGCAGCGCCTCGTGCTCCTCGTCCAGTCTCAGATCGATCATCGCGGGTCCTCCGATGGGGTCACCACAGCAAGGGTCTGGTTCAGCGCGACCTGTTGGCCCGCGTGCACCGGGAGTTCGAAGACCACACCGTCAACCTTGGCCGTGATGGTGTGCTCCATCTTCATCGCCTCGACGACAAGCAGCGGCTGCCCGGCCGACACCTGTTCGCCCGCCGCTACCTTCAGCAAGAGCACCGTGCCGGGCATCGGGCTGGTGATCGGCCCGCCCGCGGCGGCAGCGGCGGTGCCGCCTTCCAGCAGCGAGTGCTCGGCGACCGCCCACGAGTGCCCGCCCGCGGCCAGCCACAACGTGTCCGAAGTGGAGTCGTGCGCCCGCGCGTAGCGCAGGTTGCGCCCGCCGTGGGTCACCCACAGGTCATCGTCCACACGGGACACCGACGCGCGCACCGGCACGCCGTCGTCCACTGCCACCAGCGCGGCGGCCGGGGTGCCGGAAACCCGCACGGTCACGTCCCGGCCGCCGCAGGTGAGCCGCAGCGGGACCACGGCCCCGCGGCCCAGCCGCCAGCCGTTGGGCACGTCCCACGGGTCGACCACGGGCCCGGTCGGCTGCATGCCCAGCAGCTCGTCCAGCGCCGCCGCCGCGAACACCTCGTCGGGCACCGGCGCCACCCTGGTCAGCTCCGTGAGCTTGCGCTCCACCAGTTGCGTGTCGAGCCTGCCCGCGCGGACATCCTCGTCGGCGAGCAGCGCGCGCAGGAACGCCACATTGGTGCCGAGGCCGAGCACCGCGGTGTCCGCGAGCGCGTCGGACAGCCTGCCGAGCGCCTCGGCGCGGTCTGCGCCCCAAGTGATCACCTTGGCCAGCATCGGGTCGTAGTCGGACCCGACCACACTGCCCGCCCGCAGCCCGGAGTCCACTCGCGACCAGTCCGCTGTGGACTGTCGGACGTCAAGCACCCGGCCGCCGGTCGGGAGAAATCCGGTCGCAGGGTCCTCGGCGTAAACTCGTGCCTCCACCGCGTGTCCGCGCAGGACGACGTCGGATTGCTTGAGCGCCAAGGGTTCGCCCGCGGCCACCCGCACCTGCTGCTCCACCAGGTCCAGCCCGGTGACCTGCTCGGTGACCGGGTGCTCGACCTGTAGCCGGGTGTTCATCTCCATGAAGAAGAACTCGTCGGGCCGGTCGGCGGAGACGATGAACTCGACCGTGCCCGCGCCGGCGTAGTCGACGGCCTTGGCCGCGTCGACCGCGGCCTTGCCCATCCGCTCCCGGGTGGCCGCGTCGAGCAGCGGGGACGGCGCTTCCTCGATGATCTTCTGGTGCCGCCGCTGCAGGCTGCACTCGCGCTCGCCCAAGTGGATCACCGTGCCGTGCGAGTCGGCGAGCACCTGGATCTCGATGTGCCGGGGCCGCAGCACGAACCGCTCGATCAGCAGCGTCTCGTCGCCGAACGAGCCGCGCGCCTCGCGCCGCGCCGACTCGATGGCCGCGCGGAGCCCGGCAGGTTCTTCGACCAGCCGCATGCCCTTGCCACCGCCGCCCGCTGACGGCTTGAGCAGCACCGGGTAGCCGATCTCGTCGGCGGCGGAAACCAATGCGTCGTCGGACATGCCGGGCTCAGTGCGCCCGGGCACCACCGGCACGCCCGCGCCCATCACGGTCAGCTTGGCCCGGATCTTGTCGCCCATCGCGTCGATCGCGGCCGCGGGCGGGCCGATGAACACCAGCCCGGCGCCTGCGCACGCACGGGCGAACTCGACGTTCTCGGACAGGAAGCCGTAGCCGGGGTGCACCGCCTCGGCGCCGGTTTCCCTTGCCGCGGCGAGGATGCGCTCGATGGACAGGTAGCTCTCGCGGGCGGCGGCCGGTCCGATGTGGACGGCGAGGTCGGCCTCGCGCACGTGCCGGGCATCGGCGTCGGCGTCGCTGTAGACCGCGATCGACCGGATGCGCAGCCTGCGCAGGGTGGTGATGACGCGGACCGCGATCTCGCCGCGATTGGCGATCAGAACGCTGCTGAACATGCTCACATCCTGAAGACGCCGTAGCGGACAGGTTCCAGGGGCGCGTTGGCCGCGGCCGACAGCGCGAGACCGAGCACCTGGCGAGTGTCCGCCGGGTCGATCACGCCGTCGTCCCACAGCCGCGCGGTGGAGTAGTACGGGTTGCCCTGGTCTTCGTACTGGCGGCGGATCGGCTCCTTGAACGCCTCTTCGTCCACAGTGGACCACGCACCGCCGGAGCCCTCGATCTGGTCGCGGCGCACAGTGGACAGCACCGACGCGGCCTGTTCGCCGCCCATCACCGAGATCCGCGCGTTGGGCCACATCCAGAGGAACCGCGGCGAATACGCCCGGCCGCACATCGAGTAGTTGCCCGCGCCGAACGAGCCGCCGACGATCACGGTGAACTTCGGCACCCGCGCGCACGCCGTCGCGGTGACCATCTTCGCGCCGTGCTTGGCGATGCCGCCCGCCTCGTAGTCGCGCCCGACCATGAAGCCGGTGATGTTCTGCAGGTACAGCAGGGGAATGCTGCGCTGGTCGCACAGTTCGATGAAGTGCGCGCCCTTCATCGCCGACTCGGAGAACAGCACGCCGTTGTTGGCGACGATGCCGACCGGGTGGCCGTGGATGCGGGCGAACCCGGTGACCAGCGTCGACCCGTACTCCTTCTTGAACTCGCGGAACCGGCTGCCGTCCACGACGCGGGCGAGCACCTCGCGCACGTCGTACGGGGTCCGCGGGTCGGTCGGCACGACGCCGTAGAGCGTGGCCGGGTCGAGCGCGGGCTCCTCGACCGGGGCGAGCACCCACGGGCGCGCGGCGCGCGGGCCGAGCGTGCTGACGATGGAGCGCACGATCCGCAGCGCGTGCGGGTCGTCGTCGGCCAGGTGGTCGGTGACGCCGGAGACCCGCGAGTGCACGTCGCCGCCGCCGAGTTCCTCCGCGGTGACGACCTCGCCGGTCGCGGCCTTCACCAGCGGCGGGCCGCCGAGGAAGATGGTGCCCTGCTCGCGGACGATGACCGCCTCGTCGCTCATCGCGGGCACATAGGCGCCGCCCGCGGTGCACGAGCCGAGCACGGCGGCGATCTGCGGGATGCCGCGGGCGGACATGGTGGCCTGGTTGAAGAAGATCCGGCCGAAGTGGTCGCGGTCGGGGAACACGTCGTCCTGTTTGGGCAGGAACGCGCCGCCGGAGTCGACCAGGTAGACGCACGGAAGGCTGTTCTGCAGTGCCACTTCCTGGGCACGCAGGTGCTTCTTGACCGTCATCGGGTAGTAGGTGCCGCCCTTGACCGTGGCGTCGTTGGCGACGATCACGCACTCGCGCCCGGACACTCGGCCGATGCCGGTGATCACCCCGGCGGCCGGGGCGTCGTCGTCGTACAGGCCGGTGGCGGCCAGCGGCGAGAGCTCCAGGAACGGCGAACCCGGGTCGACCAGCGAGTCCACCCGGTCGCGCGGCAGCAGCTTGCCCCGCGCGACGTGCCGCGCGCGGGCCTTCTCGGGACCGCCGAGGGCGGCCTGGCCGAGCCGCTCGCGCAGGTCGTCGACGAGCACCGCGTGCTCTTTGACGTTGCGCTGGAAAGCCGGGTCGGCCGGGTCGGCGGCGCTGCGCAGGACAGGCGCGTCCATGTCGCTCCTGAGCGTTAGTGAACGTTAACTACGCCGCCGATGTTAGCGCCCGCTAACCTCGGCGTCCAGTGATGACAGAAGGCCACCTCCCCGGCACGGGAGGTGGCCTTCGTCGCGAAACTACGGTGCGCTCAGCCGGTGACGCCGCGCAGCGCGGTGTAGTAGCCGCCGTTCTGGCCTGCGCCGTTCGGATGGTAGGAGTTCTCGATCGGGAAGGACACGCTGTTGATCCAGCGGGTCCCGGAGGCGCAGATCTCGTGGCCGCTGAACGCCGCGCGGCCGTCGACGAAGGTGAAGCCGAACGCGGCCGCGCGCCCGGAGATGACGCCCGCGAGCACGTCGGAGGACTGGTTGATGGCAGCCCGCTTGGTCTCGCTCAGACCCAGGAAGCACGAGCCGCCGACCTTGTAGATGCGCGGGTAGCCCATGACGATCACCTGTGCGGACGGCGCCCGGTTGCGGATCTGGGTGTAGACGTTGTCGAGCCTGCCGGGCAGGGTCGTCAGCGCGAAGTTCTGCGCCGTCTGGTTGCGGGCGACACAGGTGGCGTCCGAACTGAGGTTGCAGTCGGTCATCACGCTGGCGAAGCCCGCGTCGTTGCCGCCGATGGAGACGGTGACCAGCGCGGTGTCCGCGGTGATGGCGCCGACCTGGTTGTTGAGCACGTCCTGGGTCACCGCGCCGGAGCACGCGACGAACGAGAACACCGACGGCGCCTTGGCGTTGGCCCAGAGTTGGGCGTAGGCGTTGGTACTGCGCTTGCAGGCACCGCTGTTGCCGTAACTGCCGCCCGCGCCGAGGCCGGACGAGTAGGAGTCGCCGAGGGCGACGTACTTTCCGGTCGCCGCCCAGGACGGGACCGCGAAGCCGAGCAGGGATAAGGCCGTGAGCAGGGCAACGGCCAGGGAACGGGGAGCACGCATTTCTAGCCTCCGACGTTGGAGGAATCCCGACAGGTCATGACTACCAGCGACTTACCGAATACGGAACTGCCCAGTAACTTGTTAACGGTTGCCAGTTGGCCGAATTCGATCTTGCGAATGCGGGGTTAGCGGTCGCTAACCGGCCTGCCATACGATGGGCCGGTGCCTTCCGCAGCCGAGCAGGCGACCGGCAAACCGACCCGCCGCGAGCAGATCCTCAGCGCCGCGGCCGAGCTGTTCGCCCGACACGGGTTCCACGGTGTCGGCATCGACGACATCGGCTCGGCCGTCGGCATCTCCGGTCCCGCGCTCTACCGACACTTCCGCTCCAAGGACGCCATGCTCGGCGAGATGCTGACCTCGATCTCCGAGGTGCTGCTCGACGGCGGGCAGACCAGGGTGGCCACCGCGTCCGGCGCGCACGCCACGCTCGCCGAGTTGGTCCGCTTCCAGGTCGACTTCGCCCTGGACAACCCGGCGCTGATCACCGTGCAGGAGCGCAACCTCGGCAACCTCACCGACCCCGACCGGCGCAAGGTGCGCGCCCTGCAGCGGCGGTACGTGGAGGTCTGGGTGGAGACGATCCGCGCCGCCGTGCCCGCCACCCCGGAGCCGACCGCCCGCGCGGCGGCGCACGCGGTGTTCGGGCTCATCAACTCCACCCCGCACAGCAGGCACCTCGACCGCGACCAGATGGCCGACCTGCTCACCGACATGGCGCTCGCCGCGCTCGTGCACCCGCCCAGCGCGGGGTGAAACCGGGACTTCTGCTGCTGTCCGATGCCCCGGTCGGGTGAGTAACCTCGTCGGCACGACCAAGAATCGTAAGGTGGTACGCCGTGACTGAGCTGACGAGCTGGGTACCGGAGGGCGTCGACCTGGAGCGGCCGAGCGCCGCGCGGCTCTACGACTACCTGCTCGGCGGCGCGCACAACTTCGCCCACGACCGCGAGCTGGCGCACCGCTTCCTCAAGGCCCAGCCGAACGCCCGCGAGATCGCCCGGCACAACCGCGCCTTCCTGCGCCGCGGCGTGCTGTTCATGATCGACCACGGGGTCCGCCAGTTTCTCGACCTCGGCTCCGGCATCCCCACCGTCGGCAACGTGCACGAGATCGCGCAGCAGGCCGACCCCGGCGCCCGCGTGGTGTACGTCGACTACGAGGAAGTCGCCCACGCGCACAGCGCGTTGCTGCTGGCCGACAACCCATTGGCCGACATCGTGCAGGCCGACCTCACCCGGCCGGGTGACGTTCTCGGCGCGCCCGCGACCCAGGCGCTCGACTTCACCCAGCCGATCGGGCTGATCATGGCGGGCGTGTTCCACTTCGTGGCACCGGATCGGGACCCCGCCGGGGTCATCGCGGCCTACCGGGACGCGGTCGCACCGGGGAGCTGGCTGGTGTTCTCCCAGTTCACCCGGGACCTGATGCCCGCGGAGATGGACCGGGTGGTCGAGGTGATGAAGTCCAGCCGCGACCAGATGTACCCGCGCGGCCGGGCCGAGATCACCGCGCTGGTCGACGGGTTCGACATCGTGGAGCCGGGCGTCGTGCCCACTGCCGCCTGGCGCCCGGAGCCGGGCCTGGACGACTGGGCGGACCCGCGGCGGTCCGGGATCCTCGCCTGCGTCGGCCGCAAGCGCTGAGTGCGGCCCCGTGATGCCCGCGTCCGCCGTGCCGCCGCTCGACCAGGACGACCTGGTCCACGCGCTGCTGCGCGCCGTCGCGGGTACCGCGTACGTGCCGAGGTCCGCTGCCGACGTGGAGAAGTTCCTGGCCGGCCTGGTGCACACGCTCACCGAGGCCCTGGCCGCCGAGCCGTTCGACCCCGCGCCAGGCGCCGAGGTCGGCGGCCGGATGGTCATCGGCGGCCTGGTGGGCGCGGACAGCCTGGCGCGCTCCCTGGACGTGCTGGCCGCGGGCCTGCTCGGTGCGGGCGCCGCCGCCGACCGGGTGGTCGCCCTGCTGGCCGCGGTCGCGTCGGGGTACGCGGGCGCGCTGCGCAAGCTGACGCTGGACCAGCAGGAGGACATGAAGCGCGCGCTGCTCTCCGCCAAGCGACGGGCCGAACGCGACCACCGGGCCACCGAGAGCCGGTTGCGCGAGGTGTTCAACAGCTCGGCCATCGGCATCGCGATCACCGAGTTGGACGGCCAGTTCGTCGACACCAACCCGGCGCTGGCCGTCATCCTCGGGTGCGGGCCGGCAGACCTCGCCGGGCGCTCGCTGACGGAGTTCGTCTCCACCGACGACCCCGTCCTGCCGCCCGTGCTGACCGGCACCGAACTGGACCGGCTGCCCGCCCGCAAGCTGCTGGTCCGGCACAACGGCGAGACAGCGTGGGTCTACCTGGTCACGTCCCTGATCCGCGACGACGCGGGCACGCCCGCCCACCGGGTCGCCATGCTCCAGGACCTCAGCGAGCTGCAACTCCTGCAGGACCAGCTCAGCCACCAACTCCTGCACGACGCGCTGACCGGCGCGGCGAACCGGGGGCACTTCGAATCGCGGTTAGAGGCCGTCATCGGCCAGGCCGAGCCAGGCAGCACGATCACCCTGTGCTGCCTCGACCTGGACGCGTTCTCACTGGTCAACACCACACACGGGCACGCGGCGGGCGATCGGCTGCTGCAAACGGTGGCCGAGCGGCTCAAGACGGCTGTCGCGGCGGAGAAGGCCATGGTGGCCCGGATCGGCGGCGACGAGTTCGCGGTCCTCGTCCAGGACGGCCCGGAAACCCCGAGCGTGCCGGAGCTGGTCGAGCTGATCAACGCCGAACTCGCCGAGCCCGCCTACGACGGCCCACTCGGGATCGCGGTCGGCGCGACCATCGGCGTGGTCCGGTGCGGGCCGGGCGCGATGTCGAGCACGGAGCTGTTCCGCGCGGCCGACGCGGCGCTGCGGCTGGCCCGCGCGACCGGCAGACGGCAGTGGACCGAGTACGACGGACAAGCCGACAAGCGGATCCGGCAGGTCGGCGTCGCGGCGCTGGCGCTGCCCGCGGCCTGGGAGAACGGCGACCTCGACCTGGCCTACGTGCCCGTCGTGCGGCTCGCGGACGACAAGCCGGTCCGGGTCCGGGCCGTGGTGCACCAGGCCCGCACCCGCCCGCTTCCCGGGCGGCAGGGCGCGACCGACCTGGCCGAGCTGACCGGCCTGTCGGTGGCGCTGGGGCCGTGGCTGCTGACGCGGTCCACCGAGCGCGTGCCGGTGTGGCAGGCACTGTTCACCCCGGTCGCCGACCCGGGGGCGCCGGTCCACCGGGTGCTGCTCTCGCCGCTGCAGTCGGCCGACGCGGACCTGTCGGGGGCGGTCAACCGCGCCGTCGAGGCGGCCGGGATTGCGCCGGGGCTGCTGGAGATCGGGCTCGACACGGCCACGGTCCTGGGCGCTCGCGGCGACGCGCACGACAACATGCGCACCCTCGGCGACATCGGGGTGGCCACGGCTCTGCACGGGTTCAGCGGCGGTCCGCGCGAGATCGCCCTGGTCGAACGGTTCCGGGTGGACACGGTGCTGCTCGCCGACCCGTTCGAGGGCTGGCGGCCGGACTGGCTGCCGAACGACAGCGTCCCGGTGCGCGGCACCCGCGAGCTGATCGCGGCGGTGCACTCGATCGGGGCGGCGGTCGGCGTCGTGGGCGTGCGTGACCACGCCGAGGCCCGCTGGTGGGCCGGGTTGGGCGTGGCGACCGCGGAGGGTCCGGCGTTCGGCGAACCGGGTGACGTGGACGACGTGCTGGCCCGCTTCCGCGCGGGCAAGCAGGCCGCCAAGTGAGCGAATCGCCCGGACGTGATCTCCCCGCGCGGTGCCCGGCTGTTGCAGGATGGGAGCCGTGGACCCCGACCGCGAGCAAGATCCGCACCGCAGGCAGCGCCTCATCGTCGCCGCAGGCGAGGCGCTGGCCGCCATGCGCGCAGGTCAGGACGATGGCGCGCTCGACCGGGTCGCCGCGGCCGTCCGCGCGACGCCGAACAGCCACACCGACGCGCGCGAGCTGATGCTGATGCTGTTCCAGGAGTGCAGCGCGATGGTGGCGGCCCTGGGCTCGGGCGGCACCACCCCGGTCAAGATGCAGGTCTACGACGACGACGGCCGCGAGGTGCCGATCGACGAGGCCGACCCGCCGGTCCGCACCGCCGTGCGCACGCTGCTCGCGGAGGTCCACGGCGACAGCGACGGCGCCAAGGCGCAGATCGAGATCGCCCTCACCAACGCGGCCCCGGAGGAGATGGCCACGCTGATGGTGCAGGCGCTGCGCTGGACGCTGCGGCTGTCCGAGGAATGCGTGAACCGGGACCTGCCGGTTCCTGACTGGCTGCGCGCCATGCCCTGACTCGCGGTGCCCGGTCGACTTGTGCACAGTCGACCGAATTGTCCACAGTCGACAAAGACCCCGTTGACGGCCTCGAACAACCCGACCACGATCTCTCCATGCGCCCCACCGCCCTGGCCCTCACCCTGGCCCTGCTCCTTGCCACCCTCGCCGCCCCGGCGACCGCGTCGAGCCGCCGCCACACCCACTACGTCGCCCTCGGCGACTCGTATGCCTCCGGGCCGGGCATCCCGGCGCAGACCGGCCTGCCGCTCGGGTGCGCCCGGTCGGACCACAACTATCCGGCGCTGGTCGCCCAGTGGCTGCGGACGGTGTCGTTCACCGACGTGAGCTGCGGTGGTGCCACCACGGTGCACATGACCGGGCCCCAGCAGGTCGCGGGCGGCACCAACCCGCCCCAGCTCGACGCCCTGCGCAAGGAGACCGACCTGGTCACCCTGACGATCGGCGGCAACGATTTCGGCTTCGGCGAGATCCTCGGCACCTGCGGCCGACTCGCCGCCGCCGACCCCACAGGCGACCCCTGCCGACGGCACTACACCCAGGGCGGCCAGGACGTGCTGGCGAGCCGGATGGACGCGGTGGCGGTGAAGGTCGCGACGGTGTTGGCCGAGATCAAGAAGCGCTCGCCCCGCGCGACCGTGCTCATGGTCGGCACCTCCCGCATCCTCCCGAACGACGCGGGCTGTTTCCCGAGCGTCCCGTTCGCGGCGGGCGACACCCCGCACTTCGCCGACGTGCAGCGCGAACTGAACCGGACCTTCGCCCGCACCGCGCACGCGGCGGGCGTCCGCTTCGTCGACCCGTACCCGCTGTCCCTGGGCCGCGACGCGTGCCAGCCCCCGGAGGACCGCTGGATCGAGCCGCTGCAGCCCGCCTCCCCCGCCGCGCCGATCCACCCCAACGCCAAGGGCATGCGCGCGATCGCGGGCCTCACCTGGCTCACCGCACTGCTCTCCCGCTGACCACCGTCCACTATGGACTGCCGGATCGGCAGGTCTGCCGATCCGGCCCCGGACGGCTCTTGACAGCGCGCCTGGTTACCCGTGAGTATCCGATCACCACTACTGGCGAGTAGACAGCGAGGTCTCCATGGCGCCGAGAATGCGTGCGTGGGCCGTTACGGCCACGATCACCGGATTGCTCAGCACCGCCCTGGCGGCCCCCGCCGCTGCCGCCGCGCCGCGTTATCAGCGCTACGTCGCCCTCGGCGATTCCTACGCCGCGGTCGGCACCCTCACCAAGGTCCGCTCCGCGCCGATCGGCTGCGCCCGCGCGACCGACAACTACCCCTCCGGTGTGGCCGCCCGGCTGGCCCCGGCGACCTTCGTCGACATCAGTTGCGGCGGCGCCGAGACCCCCGACCTGACGACACCGCAAGAGGTGCCGCTGGGCGTGAACCCGGCGCAGTTCAGCGCGCTGACCCCCGACACCGACCTGGTCACGGTCAGCATCGGCGGCAACGACGTCGGCTTCGGCGAGATCGTGCGGAAGTGCGCCGAACTCAGCTTCGGCGACCCGTTCGGCGCACCCTGCCGCGCGCACTACACCGCGGGCGGCACCGACGTCCTCGCCGCGCGGATCGCCGAGTTGGCGCCGAAGATCACCGCCGTGGTGGACGGGATCACCGCCCGGTCGCCGAACGCCACCGTCGTCGTGGTCGGCTACCTGCGCATCCTGCCGCCCAGGTGGGGCTGCTGGCCGCTGGTGCCGTTCGCCATCGGCGACGTCGCGTACTTCGACGGCGTGCAGCGCTCCCTCAACGCCACCATCGGGGGGCGCGCCGAGGCGGCGGGCGCGCGGTTCGTCAACCCCGGCCTGACCACCGGCCACGACGTCTGCCAGTTGCCGGGGAAGAAGTGGGTCGAGGGGCTGGTGCCGACCTCGCTGTCCATGCCGGTGCACCCCAACGCCCGCGGCCAGGCGCACGTCGCGGGCCTGGTGGCCGCCGCACTGTCGCAATAGGACGCCCCCGAGGGCGCTACCGTGTGCGGCGGAGGCGGACCGAGGGAGCCAGATGATCACAGTGCGGGGCGTGGTCGACCGAGTCGGCCCCACCCTGCTGCGCACCGCGGTCGCCATGGAGCAACACCAGGTCACCGACGTGGTGATTGCCGAGGCGGGCAGGCGGACCCCGGTGGCCGCGGGCGATCTGGTGCTCGGCGTCGCCGTGCACGCCACGGCCGACGCGGTCGAACTGGTGCGCCACGCGGGCACGCAGGGCGCGGCGGCCGTCCTGCTCAAACCGCCGCACGCGGCGCGCAGCGCGGTGAAGTCGGCGGCGCTGCGCGTGGGCACCGCGATCGTGGAGGTGCGCGGGGGCGCCGCGTGGGCCCAATTGGTGTGGCTGCTGCGCTCGGTGCTCGACGCGGCGGCCGACGAGACCGAGGCGTCCGGCCTGCTGAACTCCGGCGCGGGCCCGTTCGGCGACCTGTTCCGGCTGGCCGACGCCGCGGCGTCGGTGGTCGACGCGCCGGTGACGATCGAGGACGCGAACTCGCGCGTGCTGGCCTACTCCGCGCGCCAGGACGGCACCGACCCGGCCCGGGTGTCGACGATCATGGGGCGCCGCGTGCCCGACGACGTGCTGGCCCGGTTCCGCTCGCGCGGTGTGTTCCGCGAGCTGAGCCGCGGCCGCACGACGATCTTCGTGCCCGCGCAGAAGGACGGCACCCTGCCGCGGCTCATCGTGCCCATCAGGATGGGCGGCGAACTGCTCGGCTCGATGTGGGCCGTGGTGCCCGGCCCGGTGCCCGACGACCGGGCCGCCGCGTTCGCCGACGCCGCGCCCGTGGTGGCGCTGCACCTGCTGCGCAGGCGGGCGCGGGAGGACAGCGAGCGCAGGCGTTCGGCGGAACTGGTGCGCTCGGTGCTGGAGGGCACCGGCAGCGCCCGGCTGGTCGCCGCCGAGCTCGACCTGGGCGCGGGCGAGCACCGCGTGGTCGCCATCGACGTCCCGACCGACGACCCGCTGGGCGGCGAGGGCGTGCGGCTGGCGCTCATGGAACGGCTGACCGAGGGCGTCGGCGAGCGGCCCGCGGTGACGGAACTGCACGGCGTGCTCTACGCCGTCGTCCCTGACCAGGCGGGCTGGCCCGCGCTGCGCGAGGCACTGGCCGCGATGGCCGGTCCGCTGGTCGCGGCCGGGTCGCCGGTGGAAATCGGGGACATCGTGCGCTCCCGCACGGAGGCCGACGAGGGCCTGAGCCTGCTGCGCGCCGGGCTGGTCGCGGGACCGGTCGTGGTGCACGGCGAGGTGTGGGCCGTGCTCGTGCTGCACCGCGCGGCCGTGGCCGCGGGCGGGGCGGACGTCACGGCGGTCGGCCCGCTGCCGCAGTTGCGCGCGCACGAGGCCGAGCCTGGCGCCTGGTACCTCGACACGCTCTACGAATGGCTGCGCCACCACGGCGATCCCCGTACCGCCGCCGCGGCGCTGCGCATCCACCCCAACACCCTGCGGTACCGGATGTCCCGCGTCACCGCGCTGCTCGACGCCGACCTGTCCGACCCGGACGTCCGGCTCGCGCTGCTCATCCAGCTTGCGACCCAGCGCTGGCGCTAGTGTGCTCTGAGCACAACACAGGCCCTGAATTATCGTGCCCCACGCACGATGACAGCCACTCTCCGGTGCGCGACCGTGGCACAGGACACCCGATTGGCGCAGCCATGACCGAAAGGACCGCACCGGTGAAGATCGCCGTTCCCCGTGAGATCAAGAACCACGAGTACCGGGTGGCGCTCACGCCCGCCGGTGCGCACGAGCTCACCGCTCGCGGGCACGACGTCTTCGTGGAGGCCGGTGCAGGCCTCGGCTCCGCGATCACCGACGAGGAATACCTCGGCGCGGGCGCGAAGATCCTGGCCACCGCCGACGAGGTGTGGGCCGAGGGCGAGCTGGTGCTCAAGGTCAAGGAGCCGATCGCGGTCGAGTACCCGCGGCTGCGCGCGGGCCAGACCCTGTTCACCTACCTGCACCTGGCCGCCGACGAGGCGCTGACCGCCGCGCTGCTGAAGTCGGGCGTCACCGCGATCGCGTACGAGACGGTGCAGACCGCGAACGGCGCGCTGCCGCTGCTGGCCCCGATGTCGGAGGTCGCGGGCAGGCTGGCGCCGCAGGTGGGCGCGTTCGCGCTGATGAAGCCCTCCGGCGGCCGAGGCGTCCTGCCCGGCGGCGTCCCGGGCGTGCAGCCCGCCAAGGTCGTCGTCATCGGCGGCGGCGTCGCGGGCATCAACGCGGCCACCATCGCGCTGGGCATGGGTGCCGAGGTGCAGGTGCTCGACACCAACGTCGACCGGCTCCGCCAGATCGACGGCCAGTTCGGCGGCCGCATCCGCACCGTGGCGTCCAACCGCTACGCCGTGGAGCAGGCCGCGCGCGAGGCCGACCTGGTGATCGGCGCGGTCCTGGTGCCGGGCGCGAAGGCGCCGAAGCTGATCAGCAACACCCTGGTCGCCGACATGCTGCCGGGTTCGGTGCTCGTCGACATCGCGATCGACCAGGGCGGTTGCTTCGAGGATTCCCGCCCCACCACGCACGCCGACCCGACTTACCCGGTGCACAACTCGATCTTCTACTGCGTCGCCAACATGCCGGGCGCCGTGCCGCGCACGTCGACCTACGCGCTGACGAACGTGACGCTGCCGTACGCGGTCGCGTTGGCGGACAAGGGATGGCAGGCGGCACTGCGCGCCGACTCGGCGTTGGCGCTGGGCCTGAACACCCACGGTGGCCTGCTCACCAACGCACCGGTCGCCGAAGCCCACAACCTGCCGAACACACCCCTCACCACAGCCCTCGCATAACAGCGCCCACCAACCGCCACCATTCAGTCCCACCGCGACGGCGCAAAGCGCCGAGCCCACGCTGGATCGCGACGTGACGCACCGTGGGGGTCCGGGGCTCGGCCCCCGGGTGAGTCGCCTAGCGCCAAGGTCCGCGCCCTTCGCGGACATGGAGACGCGGAAGCTAGGGCGGCCCGCTCAACCAGCCTGGGGGTCACTGGGAGCGGGCCGCCAGGTATAGCTTAGGCATAAACGGTCTGGTTCGCCGCATCGGGGGGACGGCGAGTTGAATTACTTCTCCACGGACAACGGTCACTATCGGGTGAGAAACCCGGCAATGGGGTGAACTGGCCCGCTAGGGCTACTGCTGGGCGTGTGGGGCGCCGATGTCTCAGCGGTGACAGAGCCTCGGTGGTGTGTCGGCTGCCACGACCCGTTCGGCAGAGATCGCGCGTTGACCGTGTTGGTCGAGGACGACCTGGTGTTGCTGGTTCCTCCGCCCGGTGCGTCGGCCGTGTTGTCCGCGCAGCAGACCCGTTCGCTGGGTGCGGTGCTGGATCAGGCGGCGGGGCGCGCGGACGAGGTCCGGGCCGGGTGAGCCGGATGCGTCCCGAAGCGGACGAAGCGATGCGGGAAGCGGTGTTGCGCAGGCTGGCGCTGTTGGACGAGGCGGCTGGCACCGCGGACGCGATGACGCTGCTTCCGTTGGCGCGCAGCGAGATCAACCGGCTCGCCGAGGGGTGGCGGCTGCTCCTCACCGTGCATCAACAGGACGAGAACGGGCGCTGCGCGGCGTGTCCGCCCGGGCTGCGGGGGCGGCGGTGGCCGTGTCAGGTGTGGCGGATGGCCCATGAGCATCTGATCGGCGAAGGTGTGCCGCATCGGGAGCGCAAGCGGCCGTTGCGCAATCCGTTCGGCAAGCCGGTTCGGGTGCCGCCGGAGTCGACGGCCGAGGTGACCACTGAGATCCCGGTGGTCGCCGACGTACCCGTTCATCGGGCGCCGGTGCGGGCCCGCGAGCACTGATCCACGTCACGCCCGGGTGAACACTCGGGGCGACACCTGCGCGTTCTTCCCCATGCGCCCACGCCGGGCTATCGCCATGCGGCAAGATAGCCGCCACGACTGGCGAGCAGGAGGGCCTGTGCAGGACGGTAGCGGTCGCATCGTGGTGCAGAACCTGACCAAGAACTTCGGTCAGGTCGCCGCGGTGCAGAACCTCAGTTTCCAGGTGGAGCCGGGCTCGGTCACCGGCTTCCTCGGGCCGAACGGCGCGGGTAAGACGACCACGTTGCGCATGCTGTTGGGGTTGGTGCGCCCCACGGCGGGCGCGTCGACCATCAACGGGCAGCCGTTCGAGCGGCTGGGCAACCCCGGCAGAGTGGTGGGCGCGGTGCTGGAGGCGCAAGGGTTCCACCCCAAGCGGTCGGCGCTGAACCACCTGCGGGTGTACGCCGCCGCCATGGGTATCCCGGACAGCCGGGCGATCGAGGTGTTGGGGCTCGTGGGGCTCGGCGGGGCCGCGCAACGAACCGCGGGTGGGTTCTCCCTCGGCATGAAGCAGCGGCTGGCGCTGGCCACCGCGCTGCTGGGCGACCCGCAGGTGCTCGTGCTCGACGAACCCGCGAACGGGCTCGACCCGGAGGGCATCGCCTGGCTGCGGACGTTCCTCAAGGCGTTCGCCGCCTCCGGCCGGACGGTGCTGATCTCCAGCCACCTGCTGGCCGAGGTCGAGCAGACGATCGACCAGGTCGTGATCATCAGCCGGGGGCAGACCGTCTACTACGGGATGCTGGACGAGCTGCGGAAATCGCAGCAGTCACGGGTGATCGTGCAGCCCGCCGACGCGGGCGCGCTGGTCACGGCGTTGCAGGCGGCGGGGATCACCGGCATCCAGCCGACCCCGGACGGCAAGGTCGCGGTCACCGACGCCTCGGTCCAGCAGATCGGCGACGTCGCGGCGAACGCCGGGTTGGCGCTGTACGGGGTCCAGGAGGAGCGGGTCGACCTGGAGCAGCTCTTCTTCCGGCTGACCAGCGGCCAGTACGCCGCCCCGGGGCTGGCTCCGCAGTACGGCGCGCAGCCGCCGACCGGCTATGCGCCGCAGGGCTACCAGCCCACGGCCGGCTACCAGCAGCCTTCCGGCGGCCATCAGCAACCCGGTTACCAGCAACCTTCCGGCGGCTATCAGCAGCCCGGTTACCAGCAGCCCTCCGGCGGCTATCAGCAACCCGGATACCAGCAACCTTCCGGCGGCTATCAGCAACCCGGATACCAGCAGCCCTCCGGCGGCTATCAGCAGCCGGGTTATGCCCAGCCGCAGTATCAACAGCCGCCGCCGGGCTATCAGTACCAGCAACAGCAGCAGTATCAACAGCAGCAGTACCAGCCCGACCAGCAGGCGTACCAGCCGCCGGAGCCGAGCTACCAGCCGCCCGAGCAGCAGGCGTACCAACCGCCGCCCGCGCAGTCGCCGCCGGACTTCCCGCAGGCACCGCCCGCGCCCGACCCGACGGCGAACCCGCCGCAGCAGGACTCGACCGGACCGGGGGGTAACGCCTGATGGGCAGGCTGATCACGGCGGAGTTCCGCAAGATCCTGACCACGAAGCTCTGGTGGGCACTGCTCATCCCGACGTTCCTGCTCTCCTTCGGGTGGGCCTGGGGCACTGCGGAGCTGACCACCGGCATCGCCAACGACGCGCTCAACCAGGAAGTCATCCAGGACCTGCGGGTCCCGATCGACGAGATCTCGTGGTCGGTGATCGCGCTGTCGCGCAGCATCAACATCGCGTCGATCTTCCCGATGATCTTCGGTGCGCTCGGGCTGGCCAGTGAGCTGAGCCGCAAGACGATCACCACGACGTTCCTCACCGCGTCGACCAGGTCGGCTGTGCTGGGCGCGAAGGCCATCACCTACGTGCTGTGGGGCATGATCTTCGGCCTGGCCATCGGCGCGGCGGCCAGCCTCGGCACCCTCGTCGGATCGGACGCCGCCTACCTGCCCGGTGGCAAAGAGTGGTTCCTGATCCTGATCGCGGGCGTGATCATGTGCACGCTGTGGACGCTCGTCGGCCTCGGGGTCGGCGCGCTGATCGGGTCACCGGTCGGCACCCTGGTGCTGCTGCTGATCTACGCGCTGATCGTCGGCCCGTTCGGCGAACTGGTGCTGTTCACCTCCACCGAGGGCTCCAACGCGCCGGGCTTCCTGCCCAACGGCTCCGCGAACGGGCTCACCGGGTCCACGGCGAGCGCGCTGCTGTTCGACCAGATCCAGACCCTCGTCCTCGACCGGGGCGGCACAGTCGCCGACGACGAGACCCGGGACGCGTTCGAGCTGTTCGCGCGCGCCCTCGCGGGGGCGCCCGGCGCGTTCTCGCTGTGGCTGAGCGGCCTGATCTTCCTGGCCTGGACCGCGTTGTTCTTCGTCACCGGCATCCTGCGCAACCAGCGCCGCGACGTCACGTAGCTCCTGAGTTGTCCACAGGCCCGGGCCGCCCTCCACCACGGAGGGCGGCCCGCACCTAATCTGGACCTTGTGCCCGAACCGACCACAGCCCCCGGCTGGATCCGCAGACTGACCGCCGCCTGCTGGCGGCACCGCCGCCTGGTGGTGCTGTCGGTCGTCGCGTCGGTGATCGGCGTCGGCTTCCAGGCCGCGGGTCCGCTGCTGATCAAGTTCGTCGTGGACGACGCGGTGGTGGGCGAGACGGCGCGGCTGGGCTGGCTCGTGGCCGGCCTGGTGGCGATGGAGCTGCTGACCTTCGCCACCGCGTTCCTGCGCCGGTATCTCGGCGGGCGCCTCGCCCTGGACGTGCAGCACGACCTGCGGCAAGCGGTGTTCGGCGCGGTGCAGCGGCTCGACGGCGGCAAGCAGGACGCGCTGCGCACCGGGCAGGTGGTGTCGCGCTCGATCACCGACCTGCAACTCGTGCAGGGCCTGCTGATGATGGTGCCGCTGTCGATCGGCACGGTCGTCTTCGCGTTCGCCGCGCTCGCCGCGATGCTGTGGCTCTCGCCGCTGCTGACCATCGTCGCGCTGGTCGTGACGCCCGTGGTCGCCTTCGTGGCCGCGCGCACCAGGCACACGCTGTTCCCGGCCACGTGGTCGGCGCAGCAGCGCGCGGCCGACCTCGCCCAGCACGTCGAGGAGACGGTCACGGGCGTGCGCGTGGTGAAGGGGTTCGGCCAGGAGTCCCGCGAGGTCCGCCGGTTGGAGACGGCGGCCCGCACGCTGTTCGCCGAGCGGATGCGCACGGCCGCGCTGACCTCGAAGCCCGCCGCGACGCTCGTCGCGATGCCGTCGGCTGGTCAGGTCGCGGTGCTCGCGCTGGGCGGCTGGATGGCGCTCGACGGCCAGGTGACGCTGGGCACGTTCCTGGCGTTCGCCAGCTATGTGGCCAATCTGGTCGGGCCGACCCGGCTGCTGGCGGGGCTGCTGGTCAACGCGCAGTTGGCGCGGGCGGGCGTGGAGCGGGTCTACGAGCTGATCGACTCCCAGCCCGATGTCACCGAGAAGCCGGACGCGGTGGACGTGCCGGACGGGCCGGTCGAGGTGGAACTCGACGGCGTGCGATTCGGCTACACGCGCAGCGAACCGGTGCTCGACGGCGTGTCCCTGCTGGTCTCGCCTGGCGAGACACTCGCCATGGTCGGCACGGCCGGGTCGGGCAAGTCGACGGTGTCGCTGCTGCTGCCCCGGTTCTACGACGTGCACGCCGGCGCGATCCGGGTCGGCGGGGTCGACGTGCGCGACCTGCGGCCGCACTCGCTGCGCAGCACGGTCGGGGTGGTGTTCGAGGAGGCTTTCCTGTTCTCCGACACGGTGCGCGCGAACATCGCGTACGGCAGGCCGGACGCCACCGACGAGGACATCCGGGTGGCGGCGAAGGCCGCGCAGGCGCACGAGTTCGTCGAGGCGCTGCCCGAGGGCTACGACACGGTGGTCGGCGAGCGCGGGCTGACCCTGTCCGGCGGGCAGCGCCAGCGGGTCGCGCTGGCGCGGGCGCTGCTGTCCGACCCGCGCGTGCTGGTGCTCGACGACGCGACCTCGGCGGTGGACACGGCCACCGAGTCGGCCATCCACGACACGCTGCGCGAGGTCACCGCCGACCGCACCACCCTGCTCATCGCGCATCGGCGCTCGACGCTCGCGCTGGCCGACCGGGTCGCCGTGCTCGACCGGGGCCGCGTGGTCGACGTCGGCACGCAGGCGGAGCTACAGGCCCGGTGCGAGCTGTACCGGTCGCTGCTGGCCGCCCCGGGCGACGCGATCGAAGACCCGACCCGACGCACCGACGACGACCTGGCGCCCGGCCCCGACGGCGTCACCGAGTCGCTGTGGCCCGACCCGGAGCCGGAGTCGCCGGGCGGGGCGGCCCGGTTCGCGCAGCAGGCCGCCGCCACCGCGCAGGGCCGCGGCGGTCGGATGGGCGGCGGCGCGGCCGACGCGCTGAGCGGCATGCCGCCGACGCCGGAGCTGCTGGACCGGGTGCGGTCGCTGCCACCCGCCGTCGAGCAGCCGGACCTGCGCGGCGAGGACCCGGCACGACCCGACCCGGGTTTCCGGCTGCGCGGCCTGCTGCGGCAGGCGCGGTGGGCGCTCGCGGTGGTCGGCGCGCTGGTGATCGCCGACGCGCTGATCGCGATGGCCATGCCCGCGCTGATCCGCGAGGGCGTCGACGCGGGCGTGCTGTCCGGCGTGTCGGGTCCACTGTGGACCGCGACGGCGATCGCGGCCGGGCTGGTCGGCGTGATGTGGCTCAACACCGCGTTGACGACGGTGCTCACCGCGCGCGTCGGCGAACGCCTGCTCTACCTGCTGCGCGTGCGCAGCTACGCCCACCTGCAGCGGCTCGGCCTCGACTACTACGAGCGCGAGATGGCAGGCCGGATCATGACCAGGATGACCACCGACGTCGACGCGCTGTCGACGTTCCTGCAGACCGGGCTCACCTCGGCGGTGGCCGGTCTGCTGACGGTGGCCGCGGTGACGGTGGCCCTGCTGCTCACCGACCTGTCGCTGGCGCTGGTCGCGCTCGCGGTGCTGCCGGTGCTGGTACTCGCGACCGTGGTGTTCCAACGACTGTCCACAGTGGCCTACGCGGAGGCGCGGGAGCGGGTCGGCGCGGTCAACGCGGACATGCAGGAGAACGTGTCCGGCCTGCGGATCGCGCAGGCGTACACCCGCGAGGGGGTCTCCGCCCGCCGGTTCGCCGAACGCAGCGACGCCTATCGGCGCACCCGACTGCGGGCACAGCGCTACGTCGCGACGTACTTCCCGTTCGTGGCCATGCTGTCCGGTTTCGCGCAGGCGGCCGTGCTGGTGGCGGGCGCCCACCGGGTCGCGTCCGGCGCGCTGAGCCCGGGCGTGCTGCTGGCGTTCCTGCTGTACCTGAACCTGTTCTTCGCCCCGATCCAGCAACTCTCGGGTGTGTTCGACGGCTATCAGCAGGCCAGGGTCGGCCTGCGCCGCATCTCGGAACTGCTGCGCACACCCACCTCGGTGGCCCCGCCCGAGTCGCCGCTGCCGGTCCCCGACCGACTCACCGGCGAGATCGAACTGCGCGACGTGACCTTCACCTACCCGGGCGCCGAACACCCCGCCGTCGAGGGCGTCTCCCTGCGGGCCCGCCCAGGCGAGACGGTGGCGCTGGTCGGCCCGACCGGCGCGGGCAAGTCCACAGTGGTCAAACTGATCGCCCGCTTCTACGACCCGACCGGCGGCGCCGTCCTGGCCGACGGTGTCGACCTGCGCGCGTACGACCTGTCCGCCTACCGCGGGCGCCTCGGCGTAGTCCCGCAAGAGGCCCATCTCTTCACCGGCGACGTAGCCCGCAACGTCGGCTACGGCAGGCCGGAGGCCCCACCAGCCCGGATCGAGGCCGCCGTCCGGTCGGTCGGCGCCCTGTCGATGGTCGCCACCCTGCCCGCCGGATTCCGTCAGCCGGTCGGCGAACGCGGCCAGGGACTCTCCGCCGGCCAACGCCAACTCGTCGCCCTGGCCCGCGCCGAACTGGTCGACCCGGACATCCTCCTGCTGGACGAGGCCACCGCCGCCCTTGACCCGGCCACCGAGTCGGTGGTCCTGGCCGCGAGCGACCACATAACCAGCACCCGCACCACGTTCGTCGTGGCCCACCGCCTGGCCACCGCCGCCCGCGCCGACCAGATCATCGTCTTGGACGGTGGCCGGATAGTCGAACAGGGCACCCACGCCGACCTCATGGCCGCCAACAGCCACTACGCCCGCCTCTGGCGCTTCGGCTCCCTGTCCCCCGCCGAGCCGAGGTAAACCCGTCGAGAGCGTCGCGTGACCGTCCAAACGCGAGCCCGGATCGATACAGTGATCGGGGCCACCGGGTGCGGCACCTTAAGGTTTCCTTGCTGATTAACCACCGTCCCGACCCGGGGACTAGCCTGGCCTGGAGTGTGTTCACAACGAGATCGAGATGGATAGAGGCGAGAGTAAGCCGTGTCCAGCAGTAGCCCTGCGTCGCAGTTCGGTGCCAACGAGTGGCTCGTCGAAGAGATGTACGAGCAGTTCCTCGCGGACCCCTCATCGGTCGACCCCGCGTGGCACGACTTCTTCGCCGATTACAAGCCCACCCCCCGAGCCACCAGCCAGGGCGTGGCGCAGGCCAAGAGCGTCGGAAACGACACCGGGACCTCGACCACCACGACAACCAAGCCGGAGCCGAAGCCGAAGCCCGAGGTCAAGCAGACGCCGCCGTCGGCGAACGGCCAGGCGCCCGCCAAGCCCGCCCCCAAGCCGGAGCCGAAACCCGCGCCCAAGCCCGCGAACAGTGCGGCCAAGCCCGCCGCGGACGGCGAGGAGCGCAGGCCGCTGCGGGGGGCGGCGGCGGCGATCGCGAAGAACATGAACGCCTCGCTGGCGCTGCCGACGGCCACCAGCGTGCGCGCGGTGCCAGCGAAGTTGCTCGCGGACAACCGGATCGTGATCAACAACCACCTCAAGCGGACGCGCGGTGGGAAGGTCTCCTTCACCCACCTCATCGGCTACGCGATGATCCGCGCCCTTGAGGCGTACCCGAACATGAACCGGCACTACATCGAGGCCGACGGCAAGGTGTTCGCGGTCACCCCGGAGCACGTGAACCTGGGCCTCGCGATCGACCTGCCGGGCAAGGACGGCTCGCGCACCCTGGTGGTCGCGGGCATCAAGGGCTGCGAGGGCATGACCTTCCAGCAGTTCTGGCAGGCCTACGAGGACCTGATCCGCAAGGCCCGCAACGGCGCGCTGACCGCGGACGACTTCGCGGGCACCACCATCTCGCTGACCAACCCGGGCGGCATCGGCACCAACCACTCGGTGCCGCGCCTGTCGGTCGGCCAGGGCGCGATCCTGGGCGTCGGCGCGATGGAGTACCCGGCGCCGTTCCAGGGCGCGAGTGAGAAGACGCTGATCGAGATGGGCATCAGCAAGATCATCACGCTGACGTCCACCTACGACCACCGCATCATCCAGGGCGCGGAGTCCGGCGAGTTCCTGCGCGAGATCCACCGCCTGCTGCTCGGCGAGGACGGCTTCTACGACGACATCTTCACGTCGCTGCGGATTCCGTACGAGCCGATCCGGTGGATGGAGGACTTCGCCGAGGGCCCGGTCGACAAGACCGCCCGCGTCATCGGCCTGATCGACGCCTACCGCACCCGCGGGCACCTGATGGCCGACACCGACCCGCTGAACTACCGCCAGCGCAAGCACGAGGATCTCGACGTCCTCTCGCACGGGCTGACCCTGTGGGACCTCGACCGCGAGTTCCCGGTCGGCGGGTTCGCGGGCCGCGAGCGGATGAAGCTGCGCGACGTGCTCGGCGTGCTGCGCGACTCGTACTGCCGCACGGTCGGCGTCGAGTACACCTACATCCTCGACCCGGCCGAGCGCCGCTGGATCCAGGACCGGGTGGAGGTCGCGCACGAGAAGCCCGCGGCGGCCGTGCAGAAGTACGTGCTGTCCAAGCTGAATGCGGCCGAGGCGTTCGAGACGTTCCTGCAGACCAAGTACGTCGGGCAGAAGCGGTTCTCGCTGGAGGGCGGCGAGTCGGTCATCCCGCTGCTCGACACGCTGCTCGACAAGGCCGCCGAGTTCGAATTGGACGAGGTTGTCATCGGCATGCCGCACCGCGGCAGGCTCAACGTGCTGGCCAACATCGTCGGCAAGCCGATCTCGCAGATATTCCAGGAGTTCGAGGGCAACCTCGACCCGGGCCAGGCGCACGGCTCCGGCGACGTGAAGTACCACCTCGGCGCCGAGGGCAAGTACTTCCGCATGTTCGGCGACGGCGAGACCCGGGTGGCGCTGACAGCGAACCCGTCGCACCTGGAGACCGTCGACCCGGTGCTCGAAGGCATCGTCCGGGCCAAGCAGGACCTGCTCGACAAGGGCGGCGAGGGCTTCACCGTGCTGCCCGTCGCGCTGCACGGCGACGCCGCGTTCGCGGGTCAGGGCGTGGTCGCCGAGACGCTGAACCTGGCGCTGCTGCGCGGCTACCGCACCGGCGGCACCGTGCACGTGATCATCAACAACCAGGTCGGCTTCACCACCGCCCCGGAGCACTCGCGGTCGAGCCAGTACGCGACCGACGTGGCGAAGATGATCCAGGCACCGGTGTTCCACGTGAACGGCGACGACCCGGAGGCGTGCTACTGGGTGGCGCGCCTGGCGATGGACTACCGGCAGACGTTCAACAAGGACGTCGTGATCGACATGGTCTGCTACCGCCGCCGCGGCCACAACGAGGGCGACGACCCCTCGATGACCCAGCCGGGAATGTACGACATCATCGACACCAAGCGCAGTGTCCGAAAGGGATACACCGAGGCGCTGATCGGCCGCGGCGACATCTCCGTCGAGGAGGCCGAGAAGGCGCTGCGCGACTTCTCCAGCCAGTTGGAGCACGTCTTCAACGAGGTCCGCGAACTGGAGAAGCACCCGATCTCGCCGAGCCCCTCGGTGGAGTCGGAGCAGCAGGTGCCGACGAAGCTCTCCACCGGTGTCCCGAACACCGTGCTGGAGCGGATCGCCGACGCGCATGTGTTGCTGCCGGAGGGTTTCACCGTGCACCCGAGGGTCAAGCCGGTACTGGACCGCCGGGCCAAGATGGCCCGCGAGGGCGGCATCGACTGGGCGTTCGCGGAGCTGCTGGCGTTCGGCTCGCTGAACCTGGAGGGCCGGATGGTCCGCCTGGCGGGCCAGGACTCCCGGCGCGGCACGTTCACCCAGCGGCACTCGGTGATCATCGACCGCAAGACGGGCCGCGAGTACGTGCCGCTGCAGAACCTGTCCGAGGACCAGGGCAAGTTCATGGCGTACGACTCGGCGCTCTCGGAGTACGCCGCGGTGGGCTTCGAGTACGGCTACTCGGTGGCCAACCCGGACGCGCTCGTGTTGTGGGAGGCGCAGTTCGGCGACTTCGTCAACGGCGCGCAGTCGGTGATCGACGAGTACATCTCGTCCAGCGAGGCCAAGTGGGGCCAGCGCTCCGACGTGGTCATGCTGCTGCCGCACGGTCATGAGGGCCAGGGCCCGGACCACACCTCGGGCCGGATCGAGCGCTGGCTGCAACTCTGCGCGGAGGGCTCGATGACGGTGTCCGTGCCGTCGACGCCCGCGAACTACTTCCACCTGCTGCGCAGGCACGCGCTCGACGGCGTGCAGCGGCCACTGGTGGTGTTCACGCCGAAGTCCATGCTGCGCAACAAGGCCGCGGTCAGCGCGGTGGCGGACTTCACCGGCGACACCCGGTTCAGCTCGGTGATCGACGACCCGACCGCGCCGGACCCGGCAGGCGTCACCAAGATCCTGTTCGTGTCCGGCAAGCTGTACTACGAGCTGGCGGCCGAGCAGGAGAAGCTGGGGGCGACCGACACCGCGATCGTGCGGGTCGAGCAGCTCTACCCGGTGCCCATCAAGCGGTTCGCGGCGATCTTCGACCGGTACCCGAACGCGCGGGACGTGCGCTGGGTGCAGGAGGAGCCCGCGAACCAGGGTTCGTGGCCGTTCTACGGGCTCAACCTGCCGGAGGAGTTCCCGGACCGGCTGACCAAGCTCACCCGCGTGTCGCGGCGGCCGATGTCGGCGCCGTCAGCCGGGTCGAGCAAGGTGCACGAGCTGGAGCAGCGGGCCCTGATCGAGAAGGCGTTCAGCTAGCAGGCAGACCGCGGGGCCGCCGGACGCCGTTCGGCGGCCCTTCTCGGATAGGAGTGTCACGGGTGTACTTCACCGACCGCGGGATCGAGGAACTGGAACAGCGGCGCGGCGAGGACGAGGTCACGCTGGCCTGGCTGGCCGACCGGATGCGTGCGTTCGTCGACACGCATCCTGAGTTCGAGACCGCCGTCGAACGCCTCGCCACCTTCCTGGCCCGCGACGACGACCCGGACGACTGAGCCTCACGCCGCGGGCAGCACTCCGCTGCCGTCGGCGGGGATCTCCTCGATCGGCGCGCCTTCCGGCTCGCCGATGCCCAGGGTCTTGGCCGCGGCGATCGCGGCCTCGGTCTGCCGGTCGGCGCCCGCGCCCCAGCCGCAGAGTTCGGCGATGAGCCGCGGCGGGACCAGCAGGCGGCGGTGCACGGTGCCGGTTGCCGGGTCGGTCGCGGACGGGCCGATGGCGGTGATCGTGGCGGCCATCCGAACCCGCGCGACCGGGCCGCGGGGCCTGCGGTCGAGCACGTAGCCGAGGTAGACCGGGTCGGCGATGTCGATCTGGGTTTCCTCGCGGACCTCGCGCACCGCGGCGGCCGTCGGATCGCGGTGTTCGAAGGCTTCCAGGGTGCCGCCGGGCAGCCCGATCCGGCCGCTGTCGTCGACGTAGAGCACGACCCTGCCGTCCGGGGCGAACACCCACACCCAGGCTTGGCGGATCGTCAGCTCGGCCGGGACCAGCCGATCGTGCCAGACCCAGGTGGAGCCGCTGTGCACCCAGGGCGCGATGTCGTAGTGGCGCATCGCGGCGAGCACGGCCGGGGTGTGCCCGCCTTCGAGGTACGCCGCGCGCTGGTCCGCCCTGGCGCCGAGCGCGGCGGCGATGCGGCGCGCGTCGGCCGGGGTCGTGTGGGTCGGCAGGTCCGCGGGGGCGACGAAGACCGCGTGCGCGTCGGCCGGGATTCGGCGGATGGCGGACACACTGATCTCGCCACCGTCGAAAATGGACAGTGCCGCGCCGCTGGTCCAGTCGGCGACAAGGAGATCGCCGAGTCGCGGGATGAGGCCGATGCGGTCGGCGACCGCGCGGATCGCGGCCACGCGCGGCGATTCGTCCACTTGCGACAGTCCACTGGGGAGTGTCCGCCCGACCAGCAGCACCTGACCGTCCGAGTCGGTGATCAGCGCGGCGACCGCCGTCACGGCCGCGCCATGGCCGCTCGGTCCTTGAGCACGTCGAACAGCAGGTCCGTCGCGTCGCTGAGGTGGCTCATGTGCTGTGACATCCGGTAGAACGCTACCTCGTCCAGCAACCGCTCGATGAGCAGCTCGCGGCGGGCGTGATCGGTGTCCGGGAACCAGTCGGCGAGAAACGGATCGTACTTCGTGCCCTGCAGCTCGATGTGTTCCTGAAGCTCCTGACCAGCGGTTTCCCGGTCCAGCGGGGTGATCCGCGGGCCGTCCGGGGTGGCCCCGAATCGCGGGAGCACCACCGCGTCGACCCTGCCTTCGGCGACCAGCCCGCACCCGGCGCTCCGCGCGAGTTCGGCGGACCGGACCCAGGTGGACCCGGGCAGCGCTGATCCCGACCCGGTCGTGATGGCCTCGACCGTGCGGTGCCTGCCCTCGAACCGGTTGGTCGGGTGGCTCGACTCCGACAGCAGCTCGGCCATGGCGGGGAAGGATTCCGCCACCGCGAGCAGGGAATCGGTCCGAATGTTGATGGTGCGCGGGGACCCGTAGCCGCGCAGCCCGGCTGTCCCCTCGGTGATCGCGACGTCGTCGTTGGAGATGAAGTCGGCGCCGCCGCGCAGCAGTGCGCTCAGGATGCTCGACGTCTTCCCGGACCGCTTCCCGCCCACGAACGCGACACCGATGCCGCCGGTCTCGACCAGACCGCCGTGCAGCAGCAGGTCGCCCGCCGCGTACGCCTGCCAGCGCAGCAGGTGCCGGACCGACCGGAGGAGCTGCTGGGCGCGCCACGCGGACGGCTCGCCAACCACCGCGATGGCGCGCCGGGCGTCGTCCACCCAGAGCACGCGATCCGGCTCGTAGTCCGAGGAGAAGGCGATGCGCCGCCAGCCGGAGCCCTCCGGCGCTGTCCGGCGCACCAGCACCGCGGGCCGACCCCGCGGGTCGGCGGGCGTGATGTCGAAGAACGGCCGGGTCAGGTCGGCGAATTCCGCGATGACGTCCGGCGGCGCGACGACCTCGACCGCGGCGGAACTCAGCGAAACGGTCACCCGGACATCGTCTGTCATCTCGTCCCGCCCCTGTGCGACTGATTCCGTCATCGGGCGAGGGTCTCCCAATGCCGATCCCGGAAGATCATCGATTTCCGCGGGCCCGTCGACCCCTGGTACTTGCCCGAGTAGAGGGTGATCTCGCCCTGCGGCTTCCAGAACGTCATCTGCGCGATCCGCATCCCCGGATAGACCCGCAACGCCAGCGTCGAGAAGAGCTGGAAGGTGATGGTGCCGACCGAGCCGATGTCGATCAGATCCGCGGTGACGTGCACGAAGAGACCGGCCCGCGCGGTGCTCGACTTGGCGTGGACCATCGGCACGAACTTCGTGCTGCCGACGATTTCGCGCGACGACCCGAGGCAGAAGCTCATCGGCTCCAGCAGGAGACCGTCCTCGGGAATCTTCACCTCGATCACCTCGGCCTCGACCCGCGGGTCGAGGACCGAATCGCAATAGCGGAGAATCGTGTCGTCGAGGGTCAGGTCGATGCTGTTCGGATTGATGAAATCCGGGTCGAACGGTGTGACCGTGATAGCGCTCGACTCGATCTGCCGGTTGATTTCATGGCCGCTGAGAATCACAGTAGCTCTCGAATCTCTGAGTGCCGGTGCAGCTTGGACGGCATGGGCCGATCGTGTCGCCCGTACCAGCCCTGATAGGCGAGGACATCGCCCATGGCGGCCCAGAACGACACCTGGCCGATGATCTGGCCCGGGTAGACGTAGATATCGATTGTGGGCAGCAGTTCGAGTGTCCACCGGTGCACGGCGCCGCAGTGGCCGAGATCGGCGGACAATTGCACGAACAGCCCCATCCGCCCGATCGAACTTCGGCCGATGAGCGAGGTGACATAGCGGGTGCTGCCGATTCGCTCCGCCGTGTGGCCGAGATAGAACTGGCCTTTGCGCAGCAGGTACCGGCCGTCGGCCGGTTCCATCCGCTCCTGAACCGCGTCGAGCCGGGCGTCGCCGCTGGACCGGACGTGGTAGATCTCCTGGCCCAGCCGGTAGTTGTAGCTGTTGGGATTGACCCGCGCGTCGTCGAACGGGTCGATGACGATGTCGCCGCGGTCCACGGCGTCGACAATGGCGGAACCCGTCAGGATCATCGCGCACCCGCCCGGCTGATGTGGGTCTCGACCAGGTTTCGAAAGTCCTCGTCCAGCGACACCGGCGAGCCCCAGTTGCGCCATTCCCGCTGCCGGTTCGGTTCGCGCACCGCGTAGAACGACAGAATGCCGAGCAGCGCCCAGAGTTCGAAATGCGGCACCAGGTCCGCGTCGTCGGCGCAGATTCCGCCCTCGACGGCGTCCAGGAAATGCTTGTGCGGCTCCCGATTCCGCAGGTGCGCGCTGATCGCGCCGACCGCGTGCGCGGGCGTGGAGAAGCCGGCGATCGGCACGTTGAGCACCACGATCCGGCCGTCCGGCGTCACGATGAAGTTCTTCAGATTGGCGTCGATGGCCACGACGGTGAAGGCCGCCGGGTTGCGCTCCGCGGCTGCCGCGAAACCCCCGGACAGCCATTCGTCCACGGCCGTGCCGACCCGGGTGCCGTCGTAGAACGGCCGCGCCCGATTCCAGTATCGGCGTCCGTAATGCTCCACGAACTCGCGGTGCGTGCCGATGACCGGCGCGTCGCGCTTGTAGAGACCGAAGCCGTCGTGCATTTTCGGCATTTCCCGGCAGGCGGTGACGAACCGGCACAGGTGCGCCACGAGGTCCGCGGTCGGCACCGCGCGCTCGTCCTCGGCCAGCACCGTCGCGAGATTGCGCCCCTCGACGTACTCGGCGAACACGGCGTCGAACGGCTCGCCGCGATCCCGCTCGCAGACCCGGAGGATCCGCTGGACGGGGAGCTGCTCGGCGAGCTTCGCGGTGGCGTCGGCCAGGTAGGTGAGCGGGATGTCGGTGTCGGTCACGTGCTTCGCGACGACGACCTCGCTCCCGGAGCGCACCTGGTACACGACGTTGTTGGAACCGCTGAGTTCGGTGATCTCCGCACCGGGGAACTCCGCGGCGAGAAAGTCCGGGAAAGTGCTCATTCCACCACCAGTTCATGCTTGCGCGGACTGCCCGCCGCGGGCCATTTCGTCCCGACGTACTTGTGCGGCAGCATCCCCGACAGCGGGACGAGGTCGAGTTCGCCGTCGGTCGCGACGACGACCCGGAGGTCTCGGCCGTAGTCCAGGAGCAGCTCCCGGCACAGCCCGCACGGCGGCACCAGCTTGATCTCGCGCGCGGCCTCCGACGGTTTCGGATGGCGGACCGCCGCCACGACGCGCAGGTCCGTCGCGCCGGCCGCGCACGCCTTGCCGAGGGCGACCGCCTCGGCGCAGATCGACGCCCGGCCGACCATCGCCTCCAGGTGGATGCCGGTGAAGATCCGGCCGTCGCCCGCGAGAATGACCGCGCCGATCTGGTGTCGGTTCTCGGCATAGCGGGGCGTGATCGCCGCGCGGGCGTGTTCGACGAGCGACTCCAGCATGTGCTTCCGCTCGACCACACCGAGGTCGCGGTCCGGCAGCGCCATGAGCGCCTTCGCCAATTCGACAATCCGATCGGCCAATTCGGCGACGCCGCCGGAATTGTCGATCTCGAAGTCCGACGTCACGGACTCGCCGCCCGCCTCGGTGGGATGTTCGTCGTTTCCGACGGTCCGGTCGCCCCGGCCGACTTTCCGCGCCCGGCGAAGGGCGTCCGGCACGGTGATCCGGGCGATTCGGAATCCCTGGTCCGCCAATCCGTCGAGATCGGTCGGCCGGGCGTCGTCGCAAATGATGACGTCGGCGCCGCCGAGGGTCGCGTTGGCGCATCGCTCGGCGAAGTCCGCGAGCAGGAATTCCGGTGCCGTCCGGCGGAAATGCGAACCCAGGAAGTTGAGCAGCGCGCCATCCTGCTGTCCGTCGGCCAACGGTGAATCGGTCCGCGTGTAGAAGAAATCCTGGACGTCGTAGAGGGGCGCGGCGAGCTTCACCACCGCGATGTGGTAGCCCAATTCGGCGAGGGTCTGCCGCAGCAGCCCCGCGCTGGTCGATTTCCCCGCTCCGGGCAGCCCGAACAGCGCCACCCGGAGCGGGGGCCGAGAATCGGCCGTCATCACCGGTCTCCTGTCGCTCACGCGCAGATGAACACCGAGTTGCGCTTGCTGAGTTCGAAGTAGCCGACCTCGGCGATTCGGGCGCTCACCACGGATTCGACCTCGGCGTGCAGCGCGTCGAACATCGACGCCGGGATGTCGTCCCCGGCCATCGCCAACGCCCCGCAGTACCGGTGACCGTCCACATAGAACTGCATGAACGGCTCGGGCGACTCGAAGTGCAGCGCGTCGACATACGGCCGCTCCTCGACCCGGTCGAAGTGCTTGACCAGCGTCTCCTCGGCGTTGTCCAGCACCATCTTGCCGCGCCTCCCCTTGGGCAGCCGCTCGATGAAGTCGGCGGCGAACCCGACCTTCGCCATCGCCGTGAAGTGCATCTCGTACATCTCGGGCATCGAGGCGCGGGCCTCGATCGAGACGAGCGCGTGGCCCTTGGGGTCCAGCACGCGGGCGATCTCGGCGCACACCACGTCGGGCTCGGTGATGTAGTGGAAGATGAAGTTCGCCATGACCCGGTCGAACGTCCCGTCCGGGAACTGCGAGAGATCCTCGGCGCGGCCTTCGATGAACTCCAGGGGCGCCCAGGACATGGTCGCGTTCCGCTTGGCCAGTTCCAGCATCGCGGGCGAGATGTCCATGGCGATGGTCCGGCCGCCCGCCCGAAGCCTGCTGACCACGTCGCGGAGGATGAACCCGTTGCCGCACCCCAGATCGAGCACCGTCTCCCGGCCGGTCAGGTCCAGGCAGCGCAGCAGGTGGTCGATGAGCGGCTCACGGTTCTGGCGATAGCGATTGTGCGTCATCTGCTGGGTCGCCAGAGCGGTGTTGCTGCCGAAGTGCTCTCGGATGTACTCGATCCCGAAGCTGAACGGCTGCGCCAACGCTGCCCCTGCCGTGTTCTGGGTCATTCTTTCCTCACTCGTGAGTCGATTGTCGTCCGACTGCGGGGCGTTGCCACACCGGATGATCATTAACGGGGACGACCGGCGGACGGCGTGTGTCGGCTGATCGCGACAACGCGGATCCGCGCCTATTCCCCGACGTCGGTCACGTCCGTAAACTCGCACCGAGCATTGTCATCGGTCCCCCGTCTGATCGTGCTAAGAGCCCAACCGGCGATCCGACGCTTACCGCCGTGGGATAAAACGGGACGCTAGCACGTCGACCAACGCGGTGGAACCCCCTATCGATACCTGCCGTACACCTGCCCGACCCCTTGGCGGATACGCCGAGAGGCGCAGTCAACTGGTCCGATCAGGTGCGGTGAATACGGCCACATCACTACCACACGATTTCCCGGGATCTCACTAAAGGATGCGCCGTAAAGCGAAAGTAAAGCGCCCACGGAAAAGAGCCCCGACGCTCTTTCCCGTGGGCGCGCCACTACCAGGCGTACGCCTCGGGGGCGGGCTTGGCGCCGTTGGGCGCGGGCGCCGGGAACAGCTCGTCCAGTTTCGCCAGGGTGTCGGCGTCCAGGGTGATCGCCAGGGCGCGCAGCGAGCCGTCAAGCTGGTCGGCGGTGCGGGGGCCGATGATCGGGGCGGTCACCCCCGGCTGGTGCAGCAGCCACGCGAGGCCGACGTGGGCCGGGTCCTCACCGAGGTCGGCGCACAGCTTCTCGTAGCCCTCGATGGCCTCGCGGTGCTTCTCCAGCGCGTCCCCCGAGCGGCCGGACAGCCCGCGAGACGCGCCGCCGTCGCGCTGCTTGCGCAGCACGCCGCCGAGCAGGCCGCCGTGCAGCGGCGACCACGGGATGACACCGAGGCCGTAGTGCCGCGCGGCGGGCAGCACCTCCAGCTCGATCCACCTGGTCAGCAGGTTGTAGATCGACTGTTCGCTGACCAGCCCGAGGAAGTGCCGGTTCCGGGCCGCCTCCTGCGCCTGGGCGAGGTGCCAGCCCGCGAAGTTGGACGAGCCGAAGTAGAGCACCTTGCCCTGCTGGCGCAGGACCGAGAACGCCTCCCAGATCTCGTCCCACGGCGTGTTCAGGTCGACGTGGTGCATCTGGTACAGGTCGATGTAGTCGGTCTGCATCCGCTTGAGCGAGGCGTCGGCCGCGCGGCGGATGTTGAGCGCGGACAGGAACGTCTCATTGGGCCAGTCGCCCATGCCGCCGTAGACCTTGGTGGCCAGCACGGTCTTCTCGCGCCTGCCGCCGCCCTGGGCGAACCACCGGCCGATGATCTGCTCGGTGATCCCCTCCCCCTTCTGCCAGCCGTAGACATTGGCCGTGTCGAAGAAGTTGATGCCGTGGGCGAGCGCGCCGTCCATGATCGCGTGGCTGTCGGGCTCGGTGGTCTCCGGGCCGAAGTTCATGGTGCCGAGGACCAGTCGAGAGACCGACAGGCCGCTGCGGCCGAGGTGGGTGTACTCCATGGACTCCAACCTACGCCCGGAGTTACTCCAGCTCAGCGCACGCGCGCGCCTGCCTGCCAGACCGCGTGGGTGAGCGGGACGCCGGGCCGGTAGGCGAGGTGGGTCGTGGAGGGGGCGTCGAGCACGTGCAGGTCGGCGCGGGCGCCCGGGCGCAGCACGCCCACGGCGCCGTCGCCGGTCTCGCGGCGCAGCGCGCGGGCGCCGCCCCAGGTCGCGGCGCGGACCGCCTCGGCGACGGACATGCGCATCTGGAGCACGGCCGTGGCCACGCAGAAGGCCATGGACGAGGTGTAGGACGACCCGGGGTTGCAGTTCGACGCCAGCGCGACGGTGGCGCCCGCGTCGAGCAGCGCCCGCGCGTCGGGCAGGGGTTGGCGGGTGGACAGGTCGCACGCGGGCAGCAGGGTCGCCACGGTGTCCGAGCCTGCCAGTGCGTCCACATCGGACGGTGTCAGGTGCGTGCAGTGGTCCACACTCGCGGCGCCCAGCTCGACGGCGATGCGGACACCCGGGCCGGGGCCGAGCTGGTTGCCGTGCACCCGTAGGCCGAGCCCCCGTGCGGCGGCGGCGGTGAGCACCGCGCGGGACTGCTCTTCGTCGAAGGCACCCGTCTCGCAGAAGACGTCGACCCAGCGCACGTACGGCTCCACCGCGTCCAGCATCTGCCCGCACACCAGGTCCATATAGGACTCAGCGGTCCAGCCGAGCGGAACCAGGTGCGCGCCAAGGAAAGTCACCTCGTCGGCCCACTCTCCCGCCAGCCGCGCGGAGCGCACCTCGTCCGCGACGGTCAACCCGTAACCGGTCTTGGTCTCCAGGTAGGTCGTCCCCTGGGCGAGCGCCTCGGTGACGTGTCGACGGAGGACCGCGGACAACTCGTCGTCAGTGGCCGCGCGAGTGGCGGCCACCGTCACCGCGATGCCGCCCGCCGTATAGGGCTCACCCGCCATCCTGGCGGCGAACTCGGCCGTGCGGTCGCCCGCGAACACCAGGTGCGTGTGACTGTCGACCCACCCGGGCAGGACGGCACGACCCTCGACGTCGACCCGCCCGTCCGCGTCCGGGGCCGCCGAAGCGGGTCCCACCCAGGCAATCCTGTTGCCGTCAAGCACAATCGCGGCGTCGGACACGGTGCCGAGGTCATCGTCGTTGGTGGTCAACTCGCCGATCCCGGTGACCAGCACGCTCATGCCCACAACCCCCCGATAGCCGTACCCAGTAGCCGCCCGACATCACCCAGCACATGCTCACCAGACCGGACGACGATCCGGCCGCCCACCACCACAGTGTCCACATCAGACGCCGTAGCGGCAAGAACTGCTTGTTCTGGCACGCAACCCGCAGTACGCACCGTGTCGAGTCGCACCGCGACGAAGTCCGCGGGCGCGCCCACCCTGATCCACCCCGCTTCCGGCCACCCCAGACTCGCGTGTCCAGCCGAGGTGAGCGCGGTGATCAACTCCCCGGGCGCGATCCGCCCGCGCTGCCCGGTGCGCAGCCGCTCGCCGTGTTCGAGGGCGCGCGCCTCGGCCAACGGATCGACGACAGCGTGCTGGTCACTGCCCAGCGACAGTGGCGAACCCGCGTCCAGCAGTTCCCGGGCCGGGCCGATGCCATCGGCCAGATCGGCCTCGGTCGTGGGACAGAAACACGCACCGGTGCCGGAATCGCCGAGCAGGGCAATGTCCGCCGGGGTCAGGTGGGTGGCGTGAACGGCCGTGGTGCGCGGCCCCAGAACACCGGCCTCGGCCAACAGCTCCGTGGGCGTACACCCATACGCGGCAAGACAAGCCTCGTTCTCCGCACGCTGCTCCGAAAGATGAACATGCAACGACCACCCACCACCCACCCCAGCTATCTCGGGTAGGGCGGCGCGGGGGACGGCGCGTACGGAGTGGATGGCCGCGCCGATTCGGGTGGTGGGGTCGGCGCGTAGGTGAGTGACTCGGGCTGCCCAGGCGTCGACGGTGCCGTCTGCGAAACGGGTCTGCTCGGCGGACACCGGTTCGCCGATTCCGCCTGCCAGGTAACAGGTATCGAGCACCGTGAGCCGGATGCCCGCGTCGCGCGCGGCGTGGATCAGGGCTTCGGCCATGGCGTTCGGGTCGGCGTATCGCCCCCCGCCGGGGGCGTGGTGGAGGTAGTGGAACTCCCCGACACAGGTGATGCCTGCCAGCGCCATCTCGGCGTAGGCGGCCCGGGCCAGCGCGAAGTAGGAGTCCGGGTCGAGGCGGCCTGCCAGCGCGTACATCCGGGAGCGCCACGTCCAGAACGTGCCGCCGTCGCCGTGGGTTCGGCCGCGTAGGGCGCGGTGGAAGGCGTGCGAGTGCGCGTTGGCGAAACCCGGGAAGACCAAGCCGGGCAGCGAGTGCGCGCCCGGCGGCAATTTGTCCACATAGGACACATCGCTGATCACGCCGTCCATGACGTCGATCAGGACTCCCTCGGCGATGCCGTCGGGCAGCCAGGCGTGGGCGCACCAGTAGGCGGTCATCGGGCGAGGTGCGCGAGGACGTCGGCAAGCGCGACGACACCCGCCGCGCAGTCGGCGGGCTCGGCGAACTCGGCGGGTGCGTGGCTGACGCCGGTCGGGTTGCGCACGAACAGCATGGCGGTCGGCACGTGCCCGGCGAGGATGCCCGCGTCATGACCCGCGCCGGTTGGCAGCGCGGGGACGCCGCCGAGTGCACCCGCCAGGTCGTCGCGCAGGGTGGGGTCGAAGACCACAGTGTCCCCATAGGACTCTTCGGTGACCGCGACCGTGCAGCCCTCTTCGGCGGCGGCGGTCTCGGCGGCCGCGACGATCTCGGCAACCACCGCCCTGGTGCGGACGTCGTCGGCGGCGCGGGCGTCCAGCCAGAGGTCCACAGTGGACGCGATGACATTGGTACCGCCCGGATTCGGCGTGATCCTGCCGATCGTCGCCCGGGCCCCCTCGACTCGCCCAGCGGCTCGCCGCGCGGCCAGGACCACCTGCGCGGCGGGCAGCATCGGATCGCGCCGGTCGACCAGCAGGGTCGCGCCCGCGTGGTTGCCCTCGCCGACGAAGCTGAAGCGCCACCGGCCGTGCGCCAGGATCGAACTGGCCACACCGACTGGCGCGCCCAGCTCGACCAGGCCCCGGCCCTGCTCGACATGCAGTTCCACGAAGGTGCCGATCCGGGCCAGAGAATCCGGGTCGCGCCCGAGTCCCGCAGGGTCGAGACCGGCCGCCCGCATGGCTTCGGCCAGCGACACACCGTCCGAATCGGATAGTCGGCGGGCGGTGTCCGGGTCGATCGCGCCGGTCAGCAGCCGCGAGCCCAGGCAGGCGATACCGAACCGGCCGCCCTCCTCCTCGGCGAACACCGCGATCGCCAGCGGCTTGCCCGGAGTGAAACCCCTGGCACGCAAGAGATCCACCGCCGCCAGCGCCGACACGACGCCGAGCGGGCCATCGAACGCGCCGCCGCCGGGTACCGAGTCGAGGTGGCTGCCGGTGACGACCGCGCCTGCACCGGGTTCGCCCCACCACGCCCACAGGTTGCCGTTGCGGTCACCCTCGACGCCGAGCCCGCGCCGGGTCGCCTCGGCGGTGAACCACTCGCGCAACTCCAGCTCCGCGTGGTCGAACCCATGCCGGGAGAACCCGCCCCGTCGGGCATCGACACCCACGCAGGCTATCTCCGCCAACAACTCCGTCATGACCGGGCCATCGGGACGGCGACGCCGCGCTCGGCCGCGACCTCGTCGGCGCGGTCGTAGCCCGCGTCCACGTGTCGGATCACGCCCATTGCCGGGTCGTTGGTCAGCACGCGCTCGATTTTCTGGCCGGCCAACGGGGTTCCATCCGCCACGGTGACCTGGCCCGCGTGGATCGAGCGGCCGATGCCAACGCCGCCGCCGTGGTGGATGGAGACCCAGGTGGCTCCAGAGGCGGTGTTGACCAACGCGTTCAGCAGCGGCCAGTCGGCGATTGCGTCCGAACCGTCGGCCATCGACTCGGTTTCGCGGTACGGCGAGGCGACGGAGCCGCAGTCCAGGTGGTCGCGGCCGATCACAACCGGCGCGGACAACTCGCCACTGGCCACCATCTCGTTGAACCGCATGCCCGCGAGGTGCCGTTCGCCGTAGCCGAGCCAGCAGATTCGGGCCGGCAGCCCTTGAAACGCGATACGTTCGGCCGCCATTCGCATCCAGCGGGCCAGGGATTCGTTCTCCGGAAACAACTCCAGGATCGCCCGGTCGGTGGCGGCGATGTCGGCGGGGTCGCCGGAGAGCGCCGCCCAACGGAACGGGCCCTTGCCCTCGCAGAACAGCGGCCGGATGTAGGCGGGCACGAACCCGGGGAAGTCGAACGCCCGCTCGCAACCGCCGAGCTTGGCCTCACCGCGAATCGAGTTGCCGTAGTCGAAGACTTCCGCGCCCGCGTCGAGGAAGCCGACCATGGCGCCGACGTGCTCGGCCATCGACTCGCGCGCGCGATCGGTGAACTCGTCGGGCTTGGCCGACGCGTAGTCGTGCCAATCGTCCAGGGCGACCCCCTTGGGCAGGTACGCGAGCGGGTCGTGCGCGGAAGTCTGGTCGGTGACGATGTCGACCTCGACGCCCCGGCGCAGCAGTTCGGGCAGTACGTCGGCGGCGTTGCCGATGACGCCCACCGACAGCGGCCTGCCCTCGCGCTTGGCCCGCTCGACGCGCGCCACCGCGTCGTCGAGGTCGAGCGCGAGTTCGTCCAGGTAACGGGTTTCCACGCGGCGGCGCGCGCGCACCGGGTCGACCTCGACACACAGCGCGACACCGTTGTTCATGGTGACCGCGAGGGGTTGCGCGCCACCCATGCCGCCAAGCCCGGCGGTCAGGGTGAGGGTTCCGCGCAGGGTGCCGCCGAACCGTTTCGTTGCCACAGCGGCGAAAGTCTCGTACGTACCCTGCAGGATGCCCTGGGTTCCGATGTATATCCACGAACCCGCGGTCATCTGCCCGTACATGGTCAGGCCCTGCGCTTCGAGCTTGCGGAACTCCGGCCAGGTGGCCCAGTCGCCGACCAGGTTCGAGTTTGCGATGAGCACCCGCGGCGCCCACTCGTGCGTACGCATGACGCCGACCGGTTTTCCTGACTGCACAAGCAAAGTCTCGTCGTCCCCGAGTACCGTCAGCGCACGGGTGATCGCCTCGAAGCTAGCCCAGTTCCGGGCGGCCTTGCCGGTGCCGCCGTAGACGACCAGATCATCGGGGCGTTCGGCGACCTCGGCGTCGAGGTTGTTGTGGAACATCCGCAGCGCTGCCTCGGTCTGCCAGCTCTTCGCGGTCAGCGTGGTGCCGCGGGCGGCGCGGACGGGTCGCGGGCCAGGCGTGGTCATGTGGTCCTCCTGGTGACGGCGTCCAGCACGGCGCCGGTGCGGACGAGTTCTTCGGCGGCGGCGATCTCGGGGGCGAGGTGGCGGTCCGGGCCGGGGCCGGGTACGTGTTCGCGCAGCGCGGCGACGGCGGCGGCCGTGGCGGACCCGGGGGCGAGCGGGGCCCGCAGGTCGAGCGCCCGCGCGGCGGTCAGCAGTTCGATGGCCAGCACGGTGGTCAGGCCGTCGACCGCCTTGCGGAGCTTGCGCGCGGCGGACCAGCCCAACGAGACGTGGTCCTCCTGCATGGCCGAACTCGGGATCGAGTCGACCGACGCGGGCGCGGCGAGGCGTTTGAGTTCGGACACCACGGCCGCCTGGGTGTACTGGGCGATCATGTGCCCGGAGTCGACGCCGGGATCGTCGGCGAGGAACGGCGGCAGGCCGTGCGAGCGGGACACGTCGAGCATCCGGTCGGTGCGCCGCTCGGCCATGCCGGCCACGTCGGCGGTCGGGATCGCCAGGAAGTCCAGGACGTAGGCCACGGGTGCGCCGTGGAAGTTGCCGTTGGACTCGACTCGACCGTCCGCCAACACAATCGGATTGTCCACAACGGACGCCAGCTCGCGGTCGGCCACGATTTCCGCGTACGCCAAAGTGTCCCGGGCGGCGCCGTGCACCTGCGGGGAGCAGCGCAGCGAGTAGGCGTCCTGCACACGGGTGCAGTCCGGTCCGCGGTGGCTCGCCATGATCGGCGAATCGGCGAGGAAGGCGGCCATCCGCGCGGCGGAGTGCCCCTGGCCGGGGTGCGGGCGCAGGGCGTGCAGGTCGGCGGCGAACACCCGGTCGGTGCCCAGCAGCGCCTCGACGCTCATGGCGGCGGTCAGGTCGGCGGTGTCGAGCAGCCGGTGCAGGTCGGCGGCGGCGAGGACGAGCATGCCCAGCATGCCGTCGGTGCCGTTGATCAGCGCCAACCCCTCTTTCTCCGCCAGCACGACAGGTTCGACACCCGCGGCCCGCAGCGCGTCCGCCGCGGGCCGCCTGCTGCCCGCCGCGTCGTGCACCTCGCCTTCGCCGATGAGTGCCAGCGCCACCGCGGACAGCGGCGCGAGATCGCCCGAGCAGCCGAGCGAGCCGTATTCGTGCACCACCGGCACGATGCCCGCGTTCAGCATCCCGGCAAATGACTCCACAGTGGACTGCCGGACGCCGGTGTGTCCGGTGGACAGGGTTCGCAGGCGCAGCAACATCAACGCGCGTACCACTTCCGGCTCGACCTCGGGTCCGGCGCCCGCGGCGTGCGAGCGGATCAACGAGCGCTGGAGGGCGGCGCGCCGGTCGACCGGGATGTGCCGAACGGCCAGCGCGCCGAAACCGGTGGACACCCCGTAGGTCGGCTGCTCGGCGTCGGCCAGCCGCTCGATGTGCGCGCGCGAACGGGCGACCGCGGCGAGGGCGTCCGGCGTCAACTCGACCCCGGCACCCCCGCGCGCGACGGCCACGACCTGCGCGCGGGTCAGCGGACCACCGTCGAGCGGGACTCGTTGCTGCATGCCCCCATCCCAACCCGCGCGAGCCGAACACACGACCGGGGATCGAGTGACTGTGTCTGGTATCCCAGACTCTTGAGTCGTATTCTCGGCCGCGTGGGCGAGAGCAGCGATGTGCCCGCGCTGCGGCGCGGTCTGGCGGTGTTGCGCCTGCTCGCGGGCAAGGCGGGCCCGGTCACGGCGGCGGCCGTCGCGCGGGAGCTCGGGCTGCCCCGCTCGACCACCTACCACCTGCTCGCCGAACTCGCCGACGCCGGCTTCGTCACGCATCTGCCCGAGGAACGCCGCTACAGCCTCGGCGTGGCCGCGTTCGAGCTGGGTTCGGCCTATCTGCGCCATGACCCACTGGAGCGGCTGGCGCGGCCCGTGCTGCGCAGGCTCATCGAGCGCACCGGGCACACCGCGCACCTGGGCGTGCTGCACGGCCGCGAAACCCTTTACCTGCTGCGCGAACAGCCCCCGCACCCGCACACCGTGGTCACCGACGTCGGCGTCCGGCTGCCCGCGCACCTGCCCGCGTCCGGCCGCGCGATGCTGGCGCACCTGCCCGCGGCGCAGGTTCGGGCGCTGTTCCCGGCCCGCTCGGCGTTCGTCGACCGCACCGGCCGCGGGCCGGGGCACCTGCCCGCGCTGCGCGGGCTGCTGACCGTCGAGCGGCGCCGCGGCTGGGCGGTGGAAGACGGTTATGTGACAGCGGGTTTCGCCTCGGTGGCGGCCCCGGTGTTCGACCACGGCGGACGCCCGATCGCCGCGATCAGCACCACGTTCCGGCACACCTGCCCCACCGCGGCCGAGTGCGGCACCGAGTGGCCCGAACTCGCCGAGCAGACCCGACGCGCGGCCGCCGAGCTGAGCACCCGCATCGGCGGCCACGCGAACGACCGGACCCCCCACCGCGTGGGCAGTGCGGGGTCCGGTCCACCGTAGACGGTCAGAGGCCGACCGAGGCCAGC
>NZ_JBQTHF010000050.1:0-3590 GCF_052390155.1 Actinokineospora sp.
CGGCGAACCTGCCGACGATCCTGTACTCGCTGTTCTGGAGGCGGTTCAACACCTCCGGCGCGCTGTGGAGCATCTACGGTGGCCTCGGGGTGTGCGTGACGCTGATCGTGTTCTCCCCGGCCGTGTCGGGCAAGGCGACCTCGATGTTCCCGTCCGCGGACTTCGACTGGTTCCCGTTGGCCAACCCGGGCCTGGTGTCCATCCCGGTGTCGTTCTTCCTCGGCTGGCTCGGCACCGTGCTGTCGAAGGACCACAACCAGGAGAAGTACGCCGAGATGGAGGTCCGCTCGCTCACCGGTGTGGGTGCGGAGAAGGCGACCGCGCACTAGCCGGATCGTCCCCGAACCGAGGCCCCGCGCGTCCGCAGAGGATGCGCGGGGCCTCGCCAGGCCACTAGACGCCCGCGACGCTGCGGATCCAGCTCCGGTAGGTCGTCACGTTGGTGTAGTTGGTGACCGTCGCCCGGTCGCTGGTGGACGCCACGCCGACCTGGCGGCCGCCCGCGCCGATCATCGGGCCGCCGGAGTCGCCGCCCGCGGTGATGCCGTTGATCCGGGTCGCCCGCACCGCCACGCCGTTGTAGGCGTCGCGCGCGTTGACCGAGCTGACCCGGACGTGGGCGTACTTCAGGTAGCGCGACTGGCAGTTGATCTCCGGCTGGTTGGTGCAGGTCGCGCCCCAGCCGTACACCTGCACGGTCTGGCCCACCCGCACGTCGGCCGACGTGCCCAGCGGCGCGTAGGTCGCCGACACGCTGCGGTCCAGCCGGGCGATCGCCAGGTCGGACGACGAGTGCCGGTAGATCTGCGCCGCGTTGGCCACGGTGCCGCCGGTGGTCTGGTCCAGGCTGCCGATCCTGAAGCTGATCGTGCCGCTGTCGACACAGTGCTTCGCGGTGAGCACGTACCGCGGCGCGATGATCGTCGCCGAGCACGCCTGCTGTCCGTTGGCGAACAGCCGGGCGGCCCACGGCGCGTTGGTCGCCGTGCCGCCGCCGATGATCATCGGGGTGAACGTCGGGTCCGGTTCCGCCGCGGCCGGGGCCGCACCCGCGGCGGGCGCCGCGGCGAGTAGTGCGAGAGCGGCACCGACGGCACTCAGCGCGTACTTCGTCCTCATGTGCTTCTCGATTCTGCGGCCGTAACCGCGGCAGGGGTGAATCGGGAATTCGCCGAATGGAATTCACCCATTCGGGCGGGGTCGATCGTCGACGCGCGACCAGCCGAAACCCGACCCTGGCTAGGGGCTGTCGCAATGCGGGCCCGGTCGATCACGTTTCGCGTGGTCACCTTTTCACTCGAAAGTGTTGGCTCGCAAGAGTGCGTTCTTCCCAGCCATTCCCAGCCATTCCCGGTCGTCCCGCGCCGCGGAGGATCTAGCATGAATCACCGACGGGCGCCGGTGTGTCGCCGCCCGCGGACCTGGAGGAGGTCGAAGTCGATGGCGCTGCTGCGCAGCTACGTCTCGGGCCAGTGGTACGCACCGGCCGACGGGGCGCCCCTGCACGACGCGGTGACGGGGGAGGAGGTCGCCCGGATCTCCTCGGCGGGCGTCGACATGGCCGCCGCGCTCGACCACGGCAGGCGCGTCGGCGGCCCCGCGCTGCGCGAACTGACCTTCCACCAGCGCGCCGCGCTGCTCAAGGTCCTCGCCTCGCACCTGTCCGAGCACAAGGACGAGCTGTACGCGCTCTCGGCCCGCACGGGCGCCACCCAGCGCGACTCGCTGGTCGACGTCGACGGCGGCATCGGCACGCTGTTCGCCTACAGCGGCAAGGGCCGCCGCGAACTGCCCAACGCCAAGGTCTACGTCGACGGCGCCGTCGAGCCGCTGAGCAAGGGCGGAACCTTTGTCGGCCAACACATCTGCACGCCGCTGCGTGGTGTCGCGGTGCAGATCAACGCGTTCAACTTCCCGGTCTGGGGGCCGCTGGAGAAGTTCGCGCCCGCGTTCGTCGCGGGCGTGCCCAGCCTGGTCAAGCCCGCCAGCCAGACCGCGTACCTGACCGAGAAGCTGGTCGAGCTGATCATCGCTTCGGGCATCCTCCCCGAGGGCAGCCTGCAGCTCGTCTGCGGCAGCGCGGGCGACCTGCTCGATCACCTCACTCCCCAGGATCTGGTCTCCTTCACCGGATCCGCGTCCACCGCGCGGAAATTGCGCACGCACGAGGCGGTCGCGCGCAACTCGGTGCGCTTCAACGCCGAGGCCGATTCGCTGAACTGCTCGGTCCTCGGCCCCGACGCCACCCCCGGCACGCCTGAGTTCGACCTGTTCGTCAAGCAGCTCGTCACGGAGATGACCGTCAAGGCAGGCCAGAAGTGCACCGCCATCCGGCGCGCGTTCGTGCCCGCGGCCGTGCTGGACGACGTCGCCGCGGCCACCGCCGAGCGGCTCGCCAAGATCACCGTCGGCAACCCGGCGAACCCGGACGTGCGGATGGGCGCGCTCGCCGGGCTGGAGCAGCGCGAGGAGGTCCGCCGCTCGCTCAAGGCCCTGCTCGACGCGGGCAGTGTCGTCTTCGGCGACCCCGCGCACGTCGAGGTGCTCGACGCCGACGCCGAGCGCGGCGCGTTCCTCTCCCCGGTGCTGCTGCGCGCCGACGACACCGACCGCGCCGAGCCGCACCAGGTCGAGGCGTTCGGGCCGGTCAGCACGCTGATGCCGTACACCTGCACCGAGCACGCGATCGAACTGGTCGTGCGCGGCCAGGGCAGCCTTGTCGGCTCGGTGGTGACCGGGGACGCCGACTTCGCCCGCGAGGTCGTACTCGGCGTCGCGCCGTGGCACGGCAGGCTGCTCGTGCTCGACACCGACGACGCCAAGGAGTCCACCGGCCACGGCTCCCCGCTGCCCGCCCTCGTGCACGGCGGCCCGGGCCGCGCGGGCGGCGGCGAGGAACTCGGCGGCATCCGCGGTGTCCTGCACCACCTGCAGCGCACCGCCGTGCAGGCGAGCCCCCGGGTGCTCGGCGAGATCACCGGCCAGTGGGTACCCGGCGCGCCGCGCGGGAATGACGGCGTGCACCCGTTCCGCAAGTCACTGGCCGACCTGCGCGTCGGCGACTCGGTGGTCGCGGGCCCCCGCGCGGTCACCCAGGCCGACATCGACCACTTCGCCGAGTTCACCGGCGATACCTTCTACGCCCACACGGACCCGGCCGCCGCCGCCGCGAACGAGCTGTTCGGCGGCATCGTCGCGCACGGCTACCTGGTGGTCTCGTTCGCCGCGGGCCTGTTCGTCTCGCCGGAACCCGGTCCCGTGCTGGCCAACTACGGCCTGGAGAACCTGAGGTTCATAACCCCCGTCTACCCGGGCGACGAGCTGACCGTGACGTTGACGGCCAAGCAGATCACCCCTCGGGAGAACGCCGAGTACGGCGAGGTGCGCTGGGACGCCGACGTGACCAAACAGGACGGCACCTCAGCCGCCAAGTACGACGTGCTCACGCTGGTGTCCAAGCAGTAGCGCGAAAGCGGGCGATGTCCCCAATGGGCATAGCCCGCGTAGCCAGTTCCAGGCGCCCCCCCACCCCGGGCAGACCGACCACGGCGGGTGTGGGTTGTTGGACGCGGGCCCGGGGGGCCGGCCCC